>JBGSKE010000368.1:0-6087 GCA_041741355.1 Negativicutes bacterium
CCATCCAACGGGAAACTTATAGCCTCAAAAACCGAATTGCCGAGCTGGAACAATCAAACAAGGCGATGGTCGACGAAAAAAAACAACTTGCTTCGCCGACATATGTCGAAAAAATCGCCCGGGAACAGCTGGGTTTAGTTAAACCCGGTGAAGTTCCCTATATTCCTTGACACTGTTTCAATCAGAAGGCTATAATGAGCTATATCAATTATTACAAGGGGGATCTGCTGTAAGCATGTCGATTGAAGTCGGCGCGGTAGTTGAAGGAACCGTAACGGGAATTACCAATTTCGGCGCATTTATTGAACTCCCCGGTGGAAAAGTTGGTTTGGTCCACATTTCTGAAGTTGCTGATGTGTATGTCCGCGATGTGAAGGATTTTTTGAAGGATCGCGACAAAGTCCAAGTTAAAGTGCTTTCGATCGACGCCAATGGAAAAATCGGCTTGTCGATTAAGCAACTGCAACCACCGACCGAAGTTCGCAAGCCGCCGGTGTTTGAACCGCGTCGTGCTGGCCCCATGGAACCGCGTAGGCCGCTTCGTCCGGCCGCGCCTTCGTTTGAGGATCGTTTGTCCAAGTTTCTCAAGGACAGCGACGAGCGTCTCACCGATCTAAAAAAAGCCACCGACGGTAAACGAGGCGGACGCGGTAGCCGTCGCTCGGACTAACGGACTAATAATAGCGAAGGAGCATTCAATATTGAATGCTCCTTCTTTATACGCAAAAGGAGAATGCTCATGAGCCGTCGCGGAATTCGTAACCAGTTGCTAATAAATTCACTGCTGCTGATCCTGTTACCGCTGATTTCTTTCGCCGGCTACATATTTTGGCATATGTCACGGATCAGCCCGGACGATTATCAGCACCTACTGCTGATCTTATCCGGTGCGTTTACGATCACGCTGATTATAACGGTACTGCTCAGTATCAACTTATCGCAGAAATTCCTCGAACCGATCGAATCGATTACGGCCGCCGCTCGCCGAATTGCTGCCGGCCGCCTGTCCGAACGGGTACATGTCCACGTCGACAATGAGATCGACGTACTGGCTCTGTCGCTAAACCACCTGGCGTCCCGACTGGAAGACAAACTGGCCGAAATATCGACTGAAAAACAGAAGTTGCAACTCATTCTTGAATATATGGATAATGCAGTCATGTTATTTGATCAACATGGTTGTCTGGTGGAAGCAAACCGGCGCGCCCTCCTCTGGTTCCATCTGACGCCGAATATGTTTCACCAACACAATTTAAATGTGCTCGGCAGCAGCCAGCTTGACGCGGCGCTACGGGAAACCCTGCGCAGTCAGCAACCGCAACAACAGCTTTTGCGAACAAATTTTCAGGGATTACGCAAGGTATATCAAGTATCGCTGATAGCCCTGCCACTGAAAGAAACGAGTACTCCCGGCGTGTTGGCCCTGTTTTACGACATCACCAGCCTTCAGCTGATTCAGGAGCGACAGTCTGATTTCGTCGCCAATGCATCGCATGAACTGTCAACACCGCTTACGGCGATTCGCGGTTTTGCCGAAACACTAGTTGACGGCGCCGCCGATCATGCCGCAGATAGTCGACGTTTTGCCGACATCATTCTATCGGAAGCCACCCGGATGCAACGACTGGTCGAAGACTTGTTGCAACTGGCTAAAATCGATTCGGCAGAATACCGACAACAGTTCCAATCTTCGCCGGTCCATGTCCAACCGCAACTGTTGGCAATCAGTCGCGAATTGTCGCCGGTCTGGCAACAAAAACGGCTATCAGTCCGCGTCGACGTTCCCGAATTGCCCTTGTGGGTGCTGACCGATCCGGACCGCCTCAAACAGATCCTGGTAAATCTTGTTGATAACGCGATTAAATATACTCCCGATAGCGGCGCAATTATGATTAGCGCTTGTCGGGACAATGACTCGATACAATTCACAGTCAAAGATTCCGGCATCGGTATTCCCGCCGAAGATTTGCCGCGAATCTTTGAACGCTTCTACCGGATTGATAAAGCCCGTGCCCGCTCCATCTCCGGCACCGGCCTGGGACTCGCCATCGTCAAACAACTGGTGGATGGTTTGGGCGGCACGATTAAAGTCGACAGCAAGCAGGATCAGGGCACAACTTTTAAATTTTACTTGCCGGCCGCGGACCCGGATACAACTTTCCCCTAAGCCAAATTTAAAAAGCTGCAGTTTTCGGAGCGGTTGTCGGCAAGACACACCCGAAGCTGCAGCTTTTTTTATGTTTGAGTCCCAGTAGCAGTTTATTTTTTACGCAACCGCTCGCCAGTCGCCAGATAAATCACCCATTCGGCCACATTGGTGGAGTGATCGGCAATCCGTTCCAGATAGCGCGCGACAAAGATCAACTGGGTTGCCTGTTTTATTTTTTTGGTATCTTCCAGCATATAAGTCAACAACTCGCGAAACACTTGATTGTAAAGCTCATCGACCCGCTCATCGGCTCTGCACACCTGCTCAGCCAGCTGGATATCCAGCATTAAATACGCCTGCAAAGAATCATGCAACATTTTTTGGACAATCTCCGCCATGCGGGGAATATCAACTAACGGCTTGATCAACGGCTCGTCGCCAATCAACAGGACGATCTTTGCAATGTCAAACGCATGGTCGCCAATTCGTTCCAGATCGGTGGTAATTTTCAGCCCGGTGCCAAGAATCCGTAAATCGGTGGCAACGGGTTGCTGACGAGCAATCAGGGAAATACAGCGATCTTCGATCTCTACCTGCATCCGGTCGATCACGTCATCCCCCGCCATTACGCTGTGGGCCAAATCCTTATCCCGCTTGGCCAGCGCATCGACGGCTTCCTTGATTGCCACTTGCACGATTTCGCCCATACGCACCAAGTCCTGGCGCAAAGACTCCAAATCTTGATCGAAGCTTTGACGAACAACAGTCATAGTTAGTCCCCTCTCACCCAAAACGTCCGGTAATATAATCTTCAGTCCGTTTATCTCGCGGACGGGTAAAAATAGTATCAGTTTTATCCTGTTCAATCATTTCGCCCATCAGGAAAAATGCTGTGGAATCGGAAACCCTTGCAGCCTGCTGCATATTGTGCGTCACCATGACGATGGTGTATTCCTTTTTCAGTTCCGAAACCAGTTCTTCGATCTTCATTGTCGAAATCGGGTCCAGTGCCGAGCACGGTTCGTCCATCAGCAGCACTTCCGGCTCCACCGCCAACAGCCGGGCAATGCACAGACGTTGTTGCTGTCCGCCTGACATTGACACCGCCGAAGTTTTCAGGCGGTCCTTGACCTCATCCCACAGCGCAGACCGGGTCAGACTCTGTTCAACGATTTCATCCAGTTTCGCCTTGTTGCTCAGTCCATGGATACGCGGACCGTAGGCGATATTGTCGTAAATCGACATGGGAAATGGGTTTGGACGTTGAAAGACCATGCCTACCCTTTTTCGCAGATGGACGACATCGACATCCGGATGAAAAATATTGTCGCCATCAAGCAACACTTCGCCTTCGATCCGTACCCCTTCGATCAGGTCATTCATTCGGTTTAGCGTCTTCAAAAAAGTCGACTTGCCGCAACCGGAAGGGCCGATCAGCGCCAGCACGCCATTTTTGGCCACATCAATCGACACCTTGTTCAGAGCCAGATGCTCTGTATAATACAGCTTCAGTTTGTTAACCTGGATCTTGTTTTCCATTCGGTCTTGCCTCCCGCAGGGCTTATTCATAACTTCCGCACAACAATTAAAAGATACCACAGAAACAACCGGTATTTATTATCGGATTGTTAATTTTTTGTTAAGTTTATAGCCTAAGTAAAATAAGCGACAGTTGCAAAATTGACCCCAGCGTTTGACGCCAGTCCTCTATTTCTTGCCGGTTGCGGAAAACAGCCACTATCGTTATTTCGGTATACGTGTTGCCTTATAATATCAGCAATTATATAATCCAATCAAATGCGAAAATGGTGACAATCAAACGGGGACCAACCTTAACATCAACCATGCAGGAGGGTTAATATGCTTGGCACACTGTTTAGATGGGCCATTCTTGCTGTTATCGGCTATGTGGTATATTTAATGTCGATCATCGTTTGGGGCTATGCACTTCCGTATCTAGCGCCCTTTATTCCTGCCCAATACGCGATCATTGCCGGGTACGTGTTTTTCGCTATTGTCGTTTGGGTTGGCACTCAATTCATCTTTGATGTTCTCTGTTCCTTATTCAGAAAATAATTTTTACCAGCTGCCACATCGGCGGCTTTTTTTTATGCCTGCATATCATCATTTTGAAACACGCTGACAAGCCTGTATCGCGAATGAGAAGTCGACGCAAGCACCTTAGCAAATACCATAGCCGAAAACACACCGCATAACAGCAACCGCCCTTAAGTTAAAAGAAGACCGTCTAGCCCTGATGATTAAGGGCTGGACGGCAAATAGAAAAACGCGCCCACGGGATCATTACTCCAATTCGCGCAGTCTGTAACCAAAGCCGCGAATCGTTTCTAGTGCGTCAGCTGTTTCTGGATCGCCGGCCATCTTGGCCCGCAAATGACGGACGTGCACATCCACCGTACGGGTATCGCCAAAATATTCATAGCCCCAGACTTTCTCCAACAGCTGTTCCCGCGTGAATACCTTGCCCAGATTGGTTGCCAGCATTTTCAGCAGTTCATATTCCTTGGGCGTCAGTTCCAGTTTTGCATTGCCCATATGAACTTCATAGCGAGAGAAATTAAAGCGCAGTCGTCCGACTGACAATTCACCCGGCAGCGCCGTCTCCTTCTGACTGCGCCGCAGCACAGCCTTTACCCTGGCCACCAGTTCCCGCGGACTGAATGGTTTGGTCATATAGTCATCTGCGCCCAGTTCCAGACCAATCACCTTATCAATCTCTTCGCTCTTTGCCGTCAGCATAATAATCGGCAATGCCGCAGTCGCCTGGTTGCCCTTCAGCGACCGGCAAACTTCCAGCCCATCCATTTGCGGCAACATCAAGTCGAGCAGTACCAGGTCGGGTTTTTCTGTCTTGGCCAGTCTGAGACCCTGTAACCCATCTTCTGCCTCGATAATCTGATAACTTTCTTTTTCCAGATTGTACTTCACCAGCTGACGGATGTTCGCTTCATCTTCGACAATCAATACTTTGCTCATCGGAACCTCCTGCATTTTGCTCTGACATTTTCAATAGCTTCACGACACTCTTATTTCCCGGCCAATTTGCGATAGACTTCCAGTCTCGCCTCGGCGTCCTGCGCCGCTTTGTCAAACAGCGCCTGCGCTGCGTCGGGAAACTGACGTCGCAATCCGGAATAACGGACTTCGCTGTCAAGATACTCCTGGAAACTGGCTGTCGGTTCTGGGGAGTCGAGCACAAACGGATTCTGCCCCTGCTCTTTCCGCTCAGGATTAAACCGATACAGCGACCAGTAGCCTGCCTCCACCGCCCGTTTGGCCTGGGCCTGACTTTTGCCCATGCCGGCCTGGATGCCGTGATTGATGCAGGGCGAATAGGCAATGACCAGTGACGGGCCCGGATAGGCTTCCGCTTCGCTGATCGCTTTGAGCGTCTGGTTTTTATCCGCCCCCATCGCAATTTGCGCCACATACACATAGCCATAGGACATCGCCATGACGCCGAGATCCTTCTTGCGGGTTTTCTTGCCGCTGGCCGCGAATTGGGCGATGGCGGCAGTCGGCGTAGATTTCGAAGACTGGCCGCCAGTGTTAGAATAAACCTCGGTATCAAACACCAGCACGTTGATATCTTCGCCGGTTGCCAGTACATGGTCCAGGCCGCCATAGCCGATGTCATAAGCCCAGCCATCGCCGCCAAAAATCCATTGCGAGCGCTTGACATAGAAATCCTGTTGTTCGCGTATTTCGTCCAATAGTGGGTCTGGTCCCGTTTCTGCTGCCAAAGCCGCAGTCAGCCGCTCGGCGCGCTGCCTGGTCCCCTCGCCCTCATCTTTGTGCTGCAACCAGTCCCGCATCGCGGCCGCCAGTTCTGCGCTCCGTTCTTTCTTAAGCGCCATTTCGATTCGTCCGGACAACGCCTGGCGATTTTGGGCAACACCCAGATGCATGCCAAACCC
>JBGSKE010000369.1:0-1887 GCA_041741355.1 Negativicutes bacterium
CAGCGGAATCTTACAGCGATCAGTCTGGCGCTCCAGGATGTCGCACATCTGCCGATCGCTGACAGGGTCGAGGCAAAGCCCCTGATGCAGAGTCGTCAAAACTTTTGCAATATCAGCCACACTGGTCAAATTTTCCTGTCCGGCTGCGGCGGCAGCAAAGTCCATCATCTTGCGGCGCAAAATGGAATCGAGGCAGCCAAGCGCCTGGATGCGGGCATTGATCCGGTCCATGCCCAACCGGTCAATCAGTAGATTGGTGGCGATATTATCGCTTTCGGTAATCATCAGTGCGATCAATTCGAGCACAGTCCGGCTCGTTCCTGCCGGCAGTTCTTGCAGTAATCCGGCGCCGCCGACACGCTCGTTTTCGCTGAAAGAAAGGTTGTCGGCCGGTCCCAATTGCCCGGCGCTGATTTGGCCAAAAGCCTCCACCATGATGAAAAGTTTGATCAGGCTGGCTGACCGCATTGGTGTTGAGCCGTGGAGCCATGTTTGACCGCTGGCAAGGTCGATCACGGCGATGGCGAAAGTTCCCGGTTCGTTAGCAATGACGCGGCGAACTTTTTGCGCTACAGTATCTAAACGGTTTGTTGGCTGACTATCCATTTTTGCACCATCCGTAGAATGATTTTTATCGGGCAGGTGGCTGTGCAACCTGCTAAAAGGAGTGGTTTCCATGCGAAAAAAAAGTTTGTTATGTATGACTCTCTGTTGTCTGTTAGCTGTGTCGGTACTATTGGCGGCAGGCTGTACAACCGGTAAAAAGCCTGTCAGCAACCATATCCGCTATGCATTGTCAGCGGAACCGGAAACAATTGATCCCAGAATGTCGACCAGTCTGTCGGCTTCGGCGGTAGAAGCGCAGTTGTTTGAAGGCCTGACCGCTTTGGATGCCAATAACCGCCCGGTGGCTGCTGCGGCCGAGCGCTGGGATGTATCGCCGGATGGGCGCAAAATCACTTTCATTCTGCGGGCGGGCCTCAAATGGTCGAACGGCGAACCGGTGACAGCCCAGGACTTTGAGTATGCCTGGAAAACCGGTCTTAGTCCGGAGCTTGCCAGTCCCAACGCCTATATGCTGTACTGCCTGAAAAGCGGCGAAGCTTATGCAACGAAAAAAGCCGCTGTTACAGAGGTCGGCGTCCGGGCCAAAGATGACCGCACCCTGGAAGTGGAACTGGAACGGCCAACGGCTTATTTTCTGGCGCTGACGGCATTTCACGCTTTTTACCCGATACATAAAAAAACGGTGCAAGCCAACGAAAAATGGTCTAACCAGCCGCAGACGCTTATCGGCAACGGGCCGTTCAAATTGAGCGCCTGGGTCAAGTCCAGCCGAATGGAACTAGTGAAAAGTGAGCATTACTGGGATGCAGCCAAAGTGAAATCAGCGAAGATAGAGCTGTTTTTGCTGGATAATTCTTCGACAGCCCTGTCGATGTTTGATAGCGGGCAACTTGATATGGGCGATAGCATTCCGCCTACGGAAGTGCCGCGCTTGGTTAAAGAAGGGAAAGTGTCAATTCATCCGTTTCTGGGCACATTTTATGTTTCGTTCAATGTAACCAAGCAGCCGTTTGACAATCCGAAAGTCAGACAGGCGTTTGCATTGGCGATCAATCGCCAGGCGATCGCGGAAACATTGCTGCGTGGCGGCCAAATTCCGGCGTTGGCGTTTGTGCCGCCCGGGGTGGCGGATGCCAATGCTAACGAAGATTTTCGAGTTAAAGGCGGCGGCCTGCTCAAAGACCACGATGTCGCCACAGCCCGCAGGCTGATGACGGAAGCCGGGTTTGCCGATGGCGCCAAGTTTCCGCCAGTCACGTATTTATATAATACCAGTGAATCCAACAAGATGGTCGCCGAAGCGTTGCAAGAAATGTGGCG
>JBGSKE010000370.1:0-3801 GCA_041741355.1 Negativicutes bacterium
CCAGCGCATTCGGCGTTCTGGCCAATCAAGGGGTTCGGGTCGAACCGGTTACTATTCTGAAAGTCGTTGACCGTAACGGCAAAGTGCTTGAGCAACATGTCCCCAAAGAAAAAATGGTCATCAATGAACGGGTTGCCTTCCTGTTGACCGATATGTTGCGCGGTGTAATTCAATACGGCACAGGTACCGGCGCCAATATCGGCCGACCTGCCGCCGGTAAAACCGGCACGACCGATGAGCATAAGGACGCTTGGTTTGTCGGCTATACGCCGGAAATATCAACATCGGTATGGATTGGCTTTGACAGCGATGGTACACTTGATGGACAGACCGGCGGCGAAATTCCGGCGACAATCTGGCGCCTCTATATGCAGCAAGCTACTGCCAAACTGCCGGTAAAAGATTTCCCGCGCCCCCGCGGCATCATCTCAGCCACTGTTTCCACTAAAGACGGCGGTTTGATTACTGATCCGAAAAACAAAGACTCCATAACGGACTATTTTATTGAAGGCACACAACCGAAGAAACCTTCGACAGTTCCGCCGACGCCAGACCCCAATGCGCCGCCGGCTAACAAGCCTGATACGCCGATCCCCGGACAATCGGGAAAGACGACCACACCGACAAAACCCAGCACCCCGCTGCCGGGCGGCAAGCCGGGAACCACAACGACTCCGCCGGCAAAAACACCGGCAAAAACGCCGACAAATTAAACTGAATCTATGCGGCGCCCTTGCGGCGCCGCGTTTTTATAATTTAGCGATAAGCGAGGTTGTTGAATGCTATGAAAGACCGCACCTGGTTCATCTGGGTACTGCTGTTTATTGTTCTGACTGCTGGTTCCTCACCGGTCGCTGCCGCTGCCCGCTCCCTGCCCGCGGTAACCGGCGAAGCAAAACCATTAGCCAATGAACAGGCTGCGATCCAGCTAAACCAATTAAGCCTGGTCGAAAAAATCAGTCAATTATTTATCATTGCGCCTGATGGAAATTACGCTGAACCAACAGGATCGGCGACGATATATCCGCCCGGCGGATATATTTTATTCTCGCGGCATGTGCCGACTTTGTCGACGACTGTTCAATTGATTGACAAGCTTCGCGCGTCAGCGACAATTACGCCATTTATTGCGGTCGATCAGGAAGGCGGTCGGGTGGCCCGACTTTCCTTCACAACCCCCTTGCCGGCAGCGCGGGCATTGGAGCTGCTTCCCGGCGAGAATTTAACGCGGATTGGTCGCTTATTGGGACAGGAGTTATATGGTCTTGGCTTCAATCTGGATTTTGCGCCGGTACTGGATGTGGCAACCCGCGCTGACAATCCGGTGATTGGTGACCGCGCCATCAGCGCCGACCCCTATGTGGTGGCAAAATTGGCGCCGGCTTTCATCCAAGGCCTACAATCCGCAGGGATTGCCGCTACAGGCAAACATTTTCCCGGCCACGGCGACACCCGTAGCGACTCACATCTGACACTGCCAGTTGTCGATCATTCGCCCGAACGGATCGATTCGGTCGAACTATTGCCATTTCGCGCTGCAATCCAAGCCAATGTTGCATTGTTAATGATCGGACATCTGCATTACCCCGCACTTGACCCCACTGCCGGCTTACCGGCGACATTATCGCAGCCGATCATTAGTGATCTGCTGCGCAAACAACTTGGGTACGATGGCGTGATTATCACGGATGCGATGAATATGCGGGCGATCACCGATGGTTTTGAATCGGGTCCTGCTGCTGTACTTGCTTTGAAGGCAAGCGTCGATATCATCCTGATGCCGCAAAATTATCCTGCAGCTTGTCAGGCAATCCTGGCCGCCGTGGAAAGTGGTGAAATTCCGCTGTCACGTCTGAATGAATCAGTATTGCGAATTCTCCGTCTCAAGCAACGGCTGACGGCTTATAAATCCGATCCCCTATTCCCGATCGACCGGTTTGACGCAATTGCCAGTATCGGCTCGCCTGCCCACCGCGAGTGGCTGTCTGTGTTGCTGCAAAACCGCCTGAATCGATTAGCGGAAGCAAAAAACGCAGAATAAAGTTGTTTTGGCTGTAAAAAGTCTCTTGCTTCAATTTTCACCGGAATTCGTTGCGACTTTAGGCTTCGATTTGCCGGATGGCCTCAAACGCTCCGTCCATCGCTGTGCGGCCGCAAATCAGCGTCCATGCTGATTTTGCCAGCAAATTCTCTACCTCTTCGTCGACGAATTTTGCGGTGAAAATCTAGTGCAATCGACTATTTTTGCAGCCAAACCCCTGTGACCGAGGTTTATGCAGTAAATAGTAAGAGGGTCTGTCTCGTTCAGGTTTAACACCTGTTTTGAGTCAGACCCTCTTGGTTAGTGAAAAATCTATTTTTTAGCGGTCAAAAAATGGACTTTTGGCCGAAACTGAAAGGGGAATCCCGTAAGCGATTCGCACCTCGTTGTCATCGAACAAGTTGAGTTTGATTGCCGCCCGGCCCGCAGTAAACATGATCCGGTTATCGGCATGATGAGCGGCGGCGACGCTGACAGCCGACCCCAATGCGATGCCGAGATCGCCGATGCTGATTGCACACAAACCGCTGTTTTTCAGGTTTTCTTCGCAATCTTTATACCCACAGTAACCGCAAGGCCGAGGTCCCAATGGCTTTACCCGCTGCCCGAGCAGCAATACTACAGCGGCCTTATCCACATTGCCGGCGTCGCGTTCAAAATTTGGCAGTCCGTTTTCTTCCTGAACAATCCGCCGCATTTCGGCAGCCAGCTGGTCTTTAACTTTGGCGCGAATCGCCACCACCACCAGATTATCCACGCCTTTTGCTTTAGGGGCTGTCCGGGCGGCCAACGCCATCAGTTCAACGACCTGGTCCACGGCCCGCGCTTCCATTTCCGCACTTTTGGTAATCATTTGCAGCGACCTCCTCTACTTATGGCTGTTCAAGCTAGTTTTACTACAGAAACACCAGTTCCGCCCTGATTAATCTCGCCGATCGTGATTCCCTTCACCCGGGGATGCGCCGACAGAAAAGCCTGCACCCCCTTGCGCAAAGCGCCGGTGCCTTTGCCATGGATAACGGCGACAGAATCAAGCCCCGTCAAAATTGCGTCATCGATATACTTTTCTAAGATGAATGCGGCTTCTTCGTTATTCATGCCGCGGATATCAATCTCCCTGGAAACAGGCTGCATTTTTTCGGTTGCCAACTGGCGGGTTTTTCGTTCCTGTTCCAGCGGTTTTTGTTCGGAGCGCTTCAGAACCCGGCACTGATTACGGGGCACCGTCATTTTTAACGCACCCAGCTGCACACTGACCGAATCTCCTTCGACCGACAGCACCACGCCTTGTTGTCCCAGGTTTGCAACATGTACGACTGCTCCCTTGACCACCTTTGCCGCCGCATCGGGCTCATAGGCGACAACAGCGCCGGCTGGTTCCAGCGGGTTCAGTTCGCTGATTTTTTCGCGAATTTTGCGTCGGGCGCTGTCGACGCTGTCCTGAATGGCCGCACTGCTTGTCGCTGAATAATGCTGTTTCAGGTCCCGGATCACCGCTTCGGCTTCCAGTCGGGTCTGACGCATCAGTTCGTCCGCTTCGGCGCGGGCCTTGTCCAGGGCGTCTTTCTTTTTGATTTCCCAGCTTTGCTTTTCACGATCAATAATTTGCCGCAACCGTACCGATTCCTGTCGCAGGGCGATCGCTTCCTGGCGTTCTTTTTCGCTGGCCCGCTTATGTTCTTCCATCACCGACAGTACCGATTCAAATTTCTGATGCTCGCCGCCAGCCAGTATCCGGGCCTTTTCCACCAGTTCCGGCG
>JBGSKE010000371.1:0-3751 GCA_041741355.1 Negativicutes bacterium
CCGTATAAAGCGATAGCAGGGAATCGCTGCCAACCCTGCCGCCGGCTTCATTGCCTTTAATCGCAAAACAAGGTTCGACGCCGGACACCGACAGGATTGCCTCTATTTCGTCCACCGATACCACGACCCAACCGACCCTGCCTGCAGCAAGTTGCTGCGCCTGACGAATCAGCTCCGGCGAAAATGAAGCCGCGGTCAGCCACAGCCGCGCACCGGCGTTGCCGGTGAATAGAGCCTGAAACTGCGGCTCCAGCAAACCCGCCGAGTCGATATAATACTCCAGCGGAACCGACGACTCGCTCAGCCAGGTCAAACCGGCCAAACGCGCCAACTCCCCTCTGTGTCGCAAATCTGACAGATCGCAGAGCGGCCGGACCTCCAAGCCTTCCATCGCTTCGAATACCGCCGGCGTCAAAGCCTCGGGCGGCCAGATGAATCGCAGCATCGTATCGCTCCTCTCATTGTCCCCAGTCATTGTCGATTGCATAGTCAAGCCACAGATTCATCAGGTCGTCGGTCACGTTTGGCGGGCGCAGCCCCAAAAGAGCCTGCTCGGCCGAGTGGCGGCAAAAACGCGGATTGTTGCCGAAATAATCCAGCACCGACTCCATTTGCCGATATGCCATCCGCTCCAATTCATTGCGCGGCGCCATCGGCGCCGCACCTGCGCCGATAAAAACCACACCGGCCAGTTGGAACCTCTGTGCGACAAATTGCCAGATCTGTTGGTAGGTCGGCGGATCGGGGTGGGTAAGGTGAAAAATCCGCCGATGATTGGCAGGATTTTCAATCAACCGTACTGCCGCCTGCGCCACATAATCAACCGGCACGATATTCATCGTCGCCGCCGCGTCGAGCGGCAATCCTAACTGCAAATCAAAAGACTGTCCAGCCGCCCCGCCGCCAGCCAGGCGGCTGAGCAACTGCACAGCCTGCATAAAAATATACCAACCAAAAAAGGAAGTGCACCGGCCTGTCAGCGAGTCGCCGACAATGATCGACGGACGCAACAGCGTCGCTCGACCGGCCCAGCATTGTTCCGCTTCCCATTTGCTTTCTTCATAACTATTGACAAAGTTGCCGCGTGGATGCAGAGCCTCGCTCACCCAGCCCTGTTCCACCCGACCGCAAACATACGCCGTGCTGACGAGATGCGCCTGCATCGGCTGCAGTTCCAGCAGTCGCAGTAGGACGGACGCGCTACCGACATTGGTTCGCAGCGGTTCCCCGTCGGCAGCAAGATGCAGTTGCATCGAAGCCGCACAGTGCAATAGTTGATCGACTTTTGCCAAAGTGGGATAATCGCTGATCCACTGTGGCCAGTTATCCGCTATCGCCAGCAGGTCGCCCTGGAGCCAGTGCAGCTTGTCCGTCTGACGCGGCAGGCCGAAGCCGGATAAGAACCGAACAGTATCCCAGCGTTTGGCCGGGCTGCGGTACAGGCACCAAACTTCATGGTCCCGCTCCAGCAATTCCCGCAGCAAATATTCACCCAAAAAGCCGGTCGCACCCGTCAAAAAAAACCGCATGCTATCTGGGGTCTTCCGCGTTGATCTCGATGCTGACTTCCGCGTCGCCTTCGATGATATAGTCCGTCGTCAGACAACCCTTATCCTTTTTATCCGGTTTACCCTGATTGAGCAAAGAAGTTGCCGGTTTCGCCTTGGTTGGCTTGTCCGGTTTGGCAGGCGCTGCACTGCGGGCCGCTTTTTCCTTTTCCGTCAGTTTCAACTTTGGTTTCTTCTCCGGGTCGATTCCTTCTTCGTCCACATCGCCGGCGCCGGCCAGTTCAACCACAATGTCGTTGTTGCGGTCCCGTTTGCGAAATTCCTTCATCATTTCTTCAAATGATTTGGGCTGCTTGCGGGTTGGTTTGGGATTTTCCGCTTCGGCGCCCAATTTTTTCAGCAAGGAAGCCAAGGAAAAAAACCCGCCGCCACGCACAGTCAAATTGAGCAACCCCGCTTTTTGGTCTTTGGCTACGGTATAACTGACAGTACGGGTAATCGGCTCGCTCCGGTAAGGTTTGAGTTTCACTTCGATGTCGACAACCTCGCCCGGTTTGGTAACAATCTGCAGCGGTTTAGCCGACAGTATCCGGGCCGTACGCCGGTCCGGGCTGACATTGATTGTCGTCTGAATATCCATCACGGTGACCGGATTGTGCGGGTTTGCGGCCAAGAATGCCAGAAATTCGTAAAACTCAGCCAGCGAAGCTTCCGACACGTTTTCCGGGCTATAGAACATATTTTCCCGTTTATAAGTTTCGCCCGGCATGCCACGGGCGGAAATCTCAAAACTAATGCTGGCCGTACCGGACCCGGTCCGGTCAATCGCCTTATCAACAGCATTCAACAGCGACGCGGTAGCCAAGATCGGCATGATTTCTTCATCCTGAACGATTTGCACAGCCATGTCGCGCTGCTGGGTCAGGTCCGTCGAACTGATCTTCATCCGCATCGGCACAATTCCGGGGAAGCGGTTCATTTCGCCGCCCACGCCGGCGCCTCGATCTTGATTGATCGTACCGATTGCTTCACTGGTCGCACCCAGTTTAAAAGAGCTTTCAAGGCCGCGAATCGTGGTGAAAATATAGGCGTTAGTCATCAAAAAATTGGTCTGTCCGCGTTTGAGGAACGGGTGGCCAAAAGCCAACACCCGGTCGCCATCCACGTAGGTGACTGTGCCCAGCGCGCCGAGGCTGACATCGCCGCGAACCAGCTGGACGCCGACGGGACTGCCTGGCTGCAGATTGCCGTAATCAATGCCCGACGGCGGATCCCCCACCGCAACCGGGGTCAGTTTGAGCGGTTTTAGTTCTTTTTTGAGAAAAGCCAACGCTGGCTCGCCAAACCCGGCCGCCATGAGCGGCGTGGACAGCAGCGGTTTTTCAACGACCGGCTGCGGCTTTGCCGGCGCCGGTTCCAGCAATTTTAGCATATCCTCAATGGGCGTCACCATCGCCGTCCGCTGATCGGTCAGACTCCAGCCAAAGCCGATGGCGCCAATCAACCGTCCGTCAATAAATACCGGACTGCCGCTCATTCCCTGGGCGACGCCGCCGGCCCGGTCGATCACGTCGCCATAGGTCCGGACCAAGATCAAGTCGCCGACCGCGCCTTTATTCTTCATAATGCCCAAAATCTCGACGCCGAATTCTTCAATCCGGGTGCCGGCAATAACTGTCCGCGCCACTCCATGCGCCCCTACAGGGACCTCTGTAAGCGGCATCAACGGAATCGCAGCTTGAGCCGAAAACATAACAGAAAAAGAAACTATCCACAACGCGAAAATGCAGCCGCGTCGAAATCGCGATATATTTCCCGGGAAATAAGTCAGCAAATCCCTCATTTAGCGGCAGGCTCGATTCTGGCGATCACTTGGCCGGCCCGCACCATATCCCCTGGTTTGACCAATACTTCCCGTACCACGCCGTCGCGGGTGGCCCGGGCAACAGGGGCTGCGCCGGTAATGCTTTCCACAGTGGCCAGCACGGTTCCTTCTTTAACGAAAACACCAACCGCGATCAAATTCTTTGCCACTACACGTCCTGATAACACACTATTTTGATCGATCAGGTTGGTCGCCGAAACGACCCAAATGGTTGCCGCCAACATTAAGGCGACTAAGATGGTAATCGTTTTTTTATGAATCAACATCAGATTTCACTCCTTATTACTGCATTCCTGCTATTTGGTTTTGATTACGGCTATCGCCGCTCCCAACTTGCGTTCGCGCCCATCCGACGGCG
>JBGSKE010000372.1:0-5637 GCA_041741355.1 Negativicutes bacterium
ACGCATGTATTGAACGAAGCGGAGCGCAAAACGGTATTAGAGGGGTTCACCAGCAAATTTGGCAAATTTGAGATCATGCGGATCGAAAAAGTTGGCGCAACAATCGGGTCCGAGTTGACCCGCGAAGCAATCATCGCCTTACTGCTTTCCTGGTTGATGATGATTGCCTATATTTCTTATCGCTTTGAATTTCGTTTCGGCGTAGCCGGGATTCTATCCCTGGTTCACGATATATTGATCGTCTTGGGGATTTTCTCGATTCTGCGCAAAGAAATCGATGCATCTTTTGTCGCAGCGCTGTTGACGATAGTCGGTTACTCAATCAATGACACAATTGTTATCTTCGACCGAATCCGTGAAAATCTCAAAGCCATGAAAAAAGGGGAAACCTTGCCAGAAATGGTCGACCGCAGCATTTGGCAAACGATGACTCGTTCCATTTACACCGTCTTGACAGTCCTGTTTGCTACCGGTTCGTTGTACTTCCTCGGCGGTGAGACGACCAAGAATTTTTCACTGGCCTTGCTGATTGGTTTTGTCTCAGGCACCTACTCTTCGATATTCAATGCCAGCCCGATTTGGGTTATGTGGAAACAACGCGACGAGCGCAAACGGTTGGAACATAAAATGAAGCCGGCCTAATTTTTCTCAGAGTCAAATAGGTTCGGGAATTTCCCGGGCCTATTTTTTTTGCACTAATTTTTTTGCGATAAAAAAAATAATTTTGTTCTCTTGCAAATTCAGCAGGAATTATACAATATGTTGCGTATTATAATTAAGTGGTATACAACATGTGGATGAGCGAGGAGCGATGCAGCTTGAGATGTCCGTTCTGTGAATTTCATGACAGTAAGGTAGTTGACTCCCGTGCGGCCGAAGAGGGAAATTCGATTCGCCGGCGGCGTGAGTGCCTGCAGTGCGCCAAACGTTTCACCACGTATGAGATGGTGGAGGATCTTCCGTTGCGGGTGATCAAAAAAGATGGTCGCCGCATGGCGTTTGACCGCTCTAAGATACTCAATGGCCTGATGAAAGCGTGCGAGAAGCGACCGATTGCTTTGGACGTCCTGGAAGATACAGCGGATAAAGTGGAAAAGGAACTGCGTAACTCGATGGAACGCGAGATCCCTTCTCGCGTCATTGGTGAAGTATTGATGAAATATTTAAAGAATCTTGATCACGTCGCCTACGTCCGATTTGCCTCAGTATACCGGGAATTCACCGATATCGACAACTTCATGCAGGAACTAGAGGCGCTTAAAGACAATACCGGCAGCAAAGCCAAACCAGATTTGATTGCACAAGAGGGTGGGAATTAATTATGCTGACAAGAATTCGCAAGCGTGACGGACGGGATGTATCCTTCGATCCCAACAAAATTACCGAGGCAATTTATAAAGCAGCGCAATCGGTAGGCGGCTCTGATCGCGAAATGGCGATGGAATTGACCCTGGATGTGCTGCGGTTGCTTAAGCAGAAATATAACGGCCAGGTTTGCGGGGTCGAAGAAGTCCAGGATATGGTAGAAAAAGCCCTGATCGAACGCGGGCATGCTAAAACCGCAAAATCATATATCTTGCATCGCTCAAAACGGAGCCGAATCAGGGACGGTAAATCGGAACTGATGGATGCCGTACAGGATATTCTAGTGGAAACCAGTCGCGATAACGCCAACGTGTCCAATTCGCCTTCGGCAAAGATGTTACAAATTGCCAGCGCCGCCAGTAAAGCCTATTATCTGACCCGTCTGATCCCTGAACATATGTCGCAGGCGCATCTGCGCGGCGATATTCATATTCATGATCTGGATTTTTACGGCAAAACCATGAACTGTGTCCAAATCCCGTTGGGCCGTTTGTTGCAGGATGGTTTTAACAACGGACATGGCTATATTCGCCCGCCCAAACGACCCAGTTCAGCAACAGCCCTGGCGGCGATTATTCTGCAATCCTCGCAAAACGATATGTATGGCGGGCAAAGTTTCGCTTATTTTGATCGGGATATGGCGCCCTACATGAAAGGGGTGGCTGAAGAAGAGGTCTTCCAGGCGATGGAAGCCCTGATCTATAATCTGAACTCAATGCACTCGTTACCGCCTGATGAACGAATTTGGATTTATGATCGGCTGGAAGAAAAGCTGGAAACCGTTTCAATGGAAGATTTTCATCTGAAATTTGAGGCTGGACGTTATGCCGCTCTTAGTTTGAACTATCAGACTGGACGTACCGAATTGAAAGAAATCACTGATTCATTGAAGCATTATAATTTCAATCGAATCCTAACAGTGAATCTGAAAAGTGGTCAATCAGTATCAGTAACTGACAATCATTCCATAATGACTTTGGATAAATCGGGCAATATAGCAACTGCTCACCCGGGTGCACTGCGGGTGGGATTAGCGCCGGCCCGTTGGGATACGGATTCGCGTCGCCACATGTATGATCTGCGTACTTATCCGACATCACGGCGTTTTTCAATTGATGCAGTCGAGTTGGATGAAAATCTGGCCCGATTCTTTGGCTGCTATGTTGCTGGCGGTTCTTCAGGCGAGGCGGAGGTGACCGGTAATCATTGCGACAAACAAGCAGAAAGCTATGTTACTGCTATTTTACGCAAACTGAACCCCATGTTCACCGCGGAATTAAGGTTTGACCGTACAAACAAAACCGGCGACCTTGTTTGCCGGGTCGGTAGCCGCTTTGCCGCTTTTGTACGCGATGTATGCGGAGCTGGAAATTCCACCAAAAAGGTGCCCACTGAATTATTCTTTGCGAACGAATCGATTATTCAGGCGTTTCTTGACGGTTTTTTCAAAGTATACGCCGGCAACCTTGCCGGTCAGCAACAAATAGCCGCCACTTACTCCAAGGAGTTACGCGATGGAATCTGGCTATTGTTGACAAGAATCGGCGTCGCTTCGTCTATTTCTCAGAGTTCTTTAGCAACTGCCAACCAAGCCATTGCCGGCCATTGTTACCGAATCAGCGCCTCCGGCTCTGAAAAGTGCGATGTTTTCAACGTTTCGCCTGAAGGAACCCCGTTCGATTTTGAATACCTAAGGCCGATGCTGCACAAAATTTGCGGCGGCGCCTATAGCCAAGCGCTTTCCGGACCTGTCGGCCCTGCCGCCGTCCGCAACTGGGCTGCCGACCTTTCGGCCCGGGTTCTGACCCCCGCCGAGCAATTGCAGTTGGAAGAACTGGCAGGACTGCGTCCTGCCAATATCCCGTTGGATGGTTTCAGCCAACCGATTGCTTTTGGTGAACTGTTCGACCGCTTGTTCTTGCCTGCGCTAACTGGCCTGCAGGAAAACAGTATAGCGAATGTCGAGCAAGGAACGCTGCAAGAATGGGCAAACAGCCTGCTTAAGCAAAACTTTGACTTGCTGGCGTTGCTCGAGGCCATCTTGCGAGCTGGTCAAATATATCCGATTGCTGTCGAATCGGTGGAAGAAAGGCCCATGGAACGTCATGTTTACGATATTTCCGTGGCTGACAATGAAAACTTTCTTACTGCCCAAGGAATTTTTGTGCATAATTCGCGCGCTGGCGCCCAAGTGCCGTTTTCCAGCCTAAATGTCGGCACGGAAACCAGTCCGGAAGGCCGAGCCGTTACCCGCAACTTACTGCGCGCCTACGACAAGGGTTTAGGCAAGGGGGAAAACCCGATTTTCCCCAATGTGATATTCAGGGTAAAGAAAGGGATAAACTTTGATCCGCAGGATCCTAACTATGATTTGTTTCAGTTGGCAATCAAAGTTGCGTCAAAAAGATTGAACCCGACGTTTAGTTTTATGGATTCATCGTACAATGCGCCTTACGGCACAGATGTTTCCTATATGGGTTGCCGAACGCGGGTCATTGCCAACGTAAATGGGCCGGCGGTAACCGACGGACGCGGCAACCTTAGCTTTACCACCTTAAATCTGCCGCGAATCGCGATAAAATCGGACCGTAACCTGATGAAATTTTATCAACAACTGGATGAAATGTTGGATCTAATCTGCGAACAATTGTACCATCGTTATCAGGTGCAAGGGGCGCTAAAAGTCAAAGATTTGCCGTTTTTGATGGGGCAGGGTTTATACATTGAGTCAGAAAAACTCGGACCTAACGACACTATCGAACAAGTCATCAAGCATGGCACCTTATCGATCGGCTTTATCGGCTTGGCTGAAACGTTGATCAGTTTGGTCGGCAAGCACCACGGTGAAAGCGATGAAGCCCAGTCGATGGGCGAAGAGATTGTCGCTTTCATGCGTGATAAAACGGATCGGGCCATCGAAAAATACAAACTGAATTATACGCTGATAGCCACGCCGGCCGAAGGCCTGTCGGGCCGCTTTGTCCGGATGGATCGCAAAGAGTACGGGATTATTCCCGGCGTCACAGATCGCGAGTATTACAGTAATTCGTTCCATATTCCTGTCAGTTATCCGATCGGCGCTTATGAAAAAATGCGGCGCGAAGGAATTTATCACAAATACACCAATGCCGGGCATATCAGTTATGTAGAATTTGATTCGCCGCCGGTGAACAATCCCAAGGCGGTCGAGGATATCCTGCGTTGCATGGCGGAGTCTGATGTGGGTTACGCCGGGATCAATTTCCCGGTTGACTTCTGTGACTCTTGCGGCCATATTGGAGTCATCGAATCGGACAGCTGCCCTGTTTGCAGCGCGGCGACTGTGCGCCGGGTGCGCCGGATCACCGGCTATCTGTCGACAATTGAGCGTTTCAATGATCCCAAACAGGCGGAACTGAACAACCGGGTCACGCATTTTTAACCAGGAGGCAAAATTTCGATGCAGATACGGCTGGCTGGAATCGTCAAAGAGAGCGTCGTGGATGGACCGGGTATTCGTATGGTCGTATTTGTCCAGGGCTGCCGGCACCATTGTCCCGGTTGCCATAATGAAAATACACAGGACCCGGCAGGCGGTTATGAATCGACAGTGGACGAGGTTATTGCCCAGCTGCCAACCAATAGCCTGATTAGCGGCGTGACTTTTTCCGGCGGCGAGCCGTTCTTACAGGCAGGCGCATTGGCTGAAATCGGGCGGGCAGCCAGGCAACGCGGGTTATCAATCTTCACCTATACCGGCTTTGTCTTTGAATCATTATTGGCGCAGCGCAGCAATGATGAGGCTATTGCTGCGCTGCTTTCCGTCACTGACGTTTTAATTGACGGTCCTTTTATCTTGGAGCAACGGGATATCGGTCTGGCTTATCGCGGATCAAGCAACCAACGCTTACTTGACCTGCCGGCATCGTTACGTCAGGGAAAACCTGTGGAATGGGCAGATCCGGCCTGGGCTGTATAATCAATTGCGTTTTGGGGTAGGGGAGTGGCTTTGGCCAGATTCGCCGGCCCCTTTTTTTTGTGCATCATGACACAAGGTTGCCTCATTAATCGAGGTATGACATAATAAACACATGAATTGGCAACTAATCGACGCACTAAAACAACGATTGGCAAATGAAACAGGGGTTCAACCTTCCGCGCCGGGAGCAAAAACCGGCTTTGCACTGATATTTCCCAATGAATATCATCTTGGCATGTCCAATCTGGGTTTTCAGATCATTTATCGTGAAATTAATTCGCGGAGTGACACTGCCTGCGAACGGGCTTTTTTGC
>JBGSKE010000373.1:0-2488 GCA_041741355.1 Negativicutes bacterium
GGCAAAATGCGGTTGCCGGCAATAATACGGCGATGACCCCCGCTTCACCCATGCGGCGGATTCCTGCATCGGAAGCATGCAGCAGATGCTCGGCCGACAACGCCCCGATTTCCGCCGCCAGTTCAGCGCCGCCGAGCGTAACGATTTCATCGGCATGAACCTTGGCCCGCAACCCCAGCGCCTGCGCCGCAGTTAATAACCGACGCGACTGCTCGACCGAAAAAACGCCCTTTTCACAAAACACATCACAGAAATCGGCCAGCCGCCGTTCCGCTACCAGTGGCAGCACTTCACTGAGCAAGTAGTCGACAAACTCATCGGTCCGGCCTTTATATTCGGCGGGAATTGCGTGCGCCCCCATGAATGTGCTCACCACATCCAGCGGGTGCTCCTGGTCCAGCTTTGCCATCACGGCCAGTTGTTTCAACTCCGTCGCCGCATCCAGGCCGTAGCCGCTTTTGCCTTCGACGGTAGTCACGCCAAAACTGAGCATCGAGTCGAGCCGCTGCCGGCCAATCGCCAGCAGGTCCTCCGCTGACGCCTGCCGGGTGGCCTGGACACTGTTGACGATGCCGCCGCCCCGCTGCATGATCTCCATATAGGTGTCGCCGCGCAACCGCCAAGAAAACTCCTCGGCCCGATGTCCGCCAAATAGGAAATGGGTATGCGGATCAACAAAACCCGGCAGTACGCAGCAACCGGTCGCGTCAATCTCCTCATCGGGCTTGACAGTCAACCCCGCGAGGATTTCTCGGGTCGTGCCCACCTGCCGGACGATCCCGTCTTCCAGCCAAAGCGCGCCATCTTCAATAATGCCGATATCCTGCATCGCCGGACCGCATTTCGGCGCGTTGCCGCGACAGGTCACCAGCTCTGCTGCATTTTTCAGCAGTAACGTCTTTGCCATGTTTATCCCCCCAGATAGGCCCGGCGAACCGCATCATCACCACGCAGGTCAGCGGCGGCGCCTGATAATACAATATGTCCTGTTTCCAGAACATAGCCCCGATGCGCCACGCCCAAAGCCTTGCGGGCATTTTGTTCCACCAGCAGAATCGTAGTTCCCGTTTCACTCAATTGTTTCAGCACTTCAAAGCAGCGGTTGACCAAAATTGGCATCAACCCCATCGAGATTTCATCCACCAGCAGCAACTCCGGCTCCAGCATCAGGGCCCGACCGATCGCCAGCATCTGCTGCTCACCACCGGACATGGTCCGCGCCGCCTGATTCATCCTTTCACCCAGCCGGGGGAAAATCGATACGACATGCTCTACCCGCCGCGGCAAGTCGGCCGGGGGTTCGACCCAGCCGCCAATACGCAGGTTTTCCGCTACCGTCAGTTCACCAAATACCCGTCGCCCTTCCGGCACATAAGCGATTTTCAGACCGGCGCGTTCCCATGGTTTACTTTTACTGATGTCTTTACCTTTGAACAACAAACTGCCGGATGAAACCGGGACCAAGCCCATGATCACTTTCATCAGGGTGCTTTTGCCTGCGCCATTGGCGCCGATAATGCTGACGAACTCGCCAGTCTTTACATCAATCGAGATATCATACAATACCTGCGAGTGTCCGTAATGGGCGGTTAAATTGCGAATTTCCAGCATCAGTCGGCCTCCTCGGCTTCGCCCAGATAGGCGTCAATGACAGCCTGGTTGTTTTGCACTTCCTGCGGCGTGCCTTCGGCAATTTTTACCCCATAGGAAAGCACGGTCATCCGGTCGCACAACGCCGTGACCACAGCCATATTATGTTCCACCAGCATGATCGTCGTGCCGGCGGCGCGCAATTTATGCACCAGCGCCAAAAAATCCTGCGTCGCATCTTTCGACAATCCGGCGCACGGTTCGTCCAGCATCAGCAGGACCGGTTCCAGCGCCAGCGCCCGGGCGATTTCCAGTCGCCGCATATATCCCAGACTAAGGTCTCCAGCTTTAACTTTGGCGAAGGCGGCAATATCCACCCGTTCCAGATATTCCATCACTTCGGCCAGATTTTGCCGGGTATGGCTGCGCCGCAGGCTGGATAACAGACTGGGGGAGCGTTTCAGCGCGAAGGCAGCCAGCAGATTATCTTCCACTGTCATATCCTTGAACACTTTGGTGATCTGAGAAGTCCGGGCAATCCCCTTCCGCGCCACCGCATGCGCCGGCAAGCCTTGAATCGCCTCTCCATTGAGCAGGATTGTCCCTTCGGTCGGCGTATAAAAGCCGCACACCATGTTAAAGAAAGTCGTTTTACCAGCGCCGTTCGGTCCGATCAAGCCCAGCGTTTCGCCGCGATGCAGCGTCAGATCGACGCCATCGACCGCTTTCAGGCCGCCAAAATGTTTTTTAAGTCCGCTGACTTTTAGCAATACTTCTGACTCAGCCACGCCGCTCGCCTCCTTTGCCGCGTTTCCACAGGCCAGCCCATTTTCGGCGCAGAACGCTGTCATCGCCGATCAGGCCCTGCGGCTGGAACCGCATCATCAACACCAGCAAG
>JBGSKE010000374.1:0-7415 GCA_041741355.1 Negativicutes bacterium
AACCGTGCGCGCCTATGTAACCGATTCGATGCGAGCAGCAGTATCCAATTCGGATAAACTGGACCGCGAAGCAAAAATTGACGAAGTCAAAAAACAAGCGGCCGAGCATTTCGCTGCGATTTATCCCGATAACAAGAAAGACGTCTCTTATGTGCTGTATAAGGTTTTGAAAGAAACCGTCCGCCGCATGATCACCGTGGACAAAATTCGTCCGGATGGTCGCCAGCTGGATGAAATTCGGCCGATTGCCTGTGAAGTCGGCGTGTTGCCGCGCGTGCACGGTTCCGGTCTGTTTACCCGCGGTCAGACCCAGGTGCTGAACGTTACAACGCTGGGTGCGATTGGCGACAAACAGAAATTGGACGGTCTGGGCGTTGAAGATCACAAACGCTACATCCACCACTATAACTTCCCGCCGTACAGCACCGGTGAGACCCGTCCGATGCGCGGTCCCGGCCGGCGTGAAATCGGTCATGGACATTTGGCGGAGCGGGCGTTGATCCCGGTATTGCCGTCGGAAAGCGAATTCCCCTACACCCTGCGACTGGTATCGGAAGTCCTCGAGTCCAATGGCTCTTCCTCGATGGCCAGCGTCTGCGGCAGCACGTTGTCGCTGATGGATGCAGGCGTGCCGATTAAAGCACCGGTATCCGGCGTAGCAATGGGCCTGGTTACCGATGGTGAAAATTTCTCGATCCTGACCGATATTCAGGGCATGGAAGATGCGCTGGGTGATATGGACTTCAAAGTAGCCGGAACTTCTAAAGGCATCACCGCGATCCAGATGGACATGAAAGTCGGCGGCATCAGCCGCGAGATTTTGTCCAGCGCTCTGGAGCAGGCGCTGAAAGGCCGTTTGTTCATTCTGGACAAGATGACCCAGACCATTTCGACGCCGCGAGCGGAAATGTCGCCCTATGCACCGCGGATGATCACCATGCAGATCAACCCGGACAAAATCCGCGACGTCATCGGACCAGGCGGCAAGATTATCAAGAAGATCGTCGAAGACACCGGCGTACAGATTGATATCGAAGACGACGGAAAAATCTTCATTATGGCTGTTGATATGGAAGCCGGCAACAAAGCGGTCAAAATCATCGAAGGCTTGGTGCGGGAGATTGAAGTTGGCGCCATTTATACTGGCAAAGTTACTCGCTTGATGAACTTCGGCGCGTTTGTCGAAATTCTGCCTGGCAAAGACGGTCTGGTGCACATTTCGCAACTGGCCCGTACCCGAGTGGCAAAAGTTGAAGACGTAGTGAAAATCGGCGACGAGATCACGGTTAAAGTAACCGAGATCGATCGCCAGGGTCGGGTAAACCTGTCGCGTAGCATCCTGATGAAGGATGAACCGGCGGCAGCGGCGCCTGAAGCGGCAAAAGAGTAAACAGAGGAGCGACCTTCATTGTATAGAAAGACGACCCTTGCTAATGGACTCCGGATTGTATCGGAGTCCATTCCCTATATGAGTTCGATCAGCCTCGGCATCTTCGTCGGCACGGGTTCACGCAATGAAACACCGACCGAACAAGGCGTTTCCCATTTTATCGAGCATCTGATGTTCAAAGGAACCCACAAACGCTCCGCCAAAGATATCGCCGAAACGGTGGATGACGTCGGCGGGCAATTGAATGCGGCAACCGACCGGGAAAACACCTGCTACTATATCAAGGTATTGCCGGAACATCTGCCGCTCGGCATGGATATTTTGAGCGATATGTTGCTGAACTCGAAATTCGCAGAGACGGATGTAGAAAAAGAGCGGCAGGTTGTGTTGGAAGAAATCAGTCTGTACGAGGATTCGCCCGACGAACTGATCCATGACCTGCACATGAATTCGTTGTGGCCGGGGCATGCCCTGGGCCGCAACATTCTGGGCACCCGCCAGACTATCGCGGCAATGGATCGTAAGGCGATTTTGGACTACAGAACGCGACATTATATGCCGGACAATCTGGTGATCGCTGCCGCCGGCAATCTGAGTCACGATCTACTGGTGGAATTGTGCCAGACCTATTGGGATGGTATCCAGGGGCAAAGCCCAGCCAGCCTTGATCCTACGCCGACCTTTGTGGCGGCCCGCTTGATGCAGGAAAAAGACATCGAGCAGCTGCACATTTGCATGGGAACCCCCGGGGTTGCCCATGATTCGCCCGAGTATTACGCTTCCCATGTCTTGAATACCATTTTGGGCGGCGGCGTCAGTTCCCGCTTGTTCCAGAGTATTCGCGAAGACCGAGGACTGGCCTATTCGGTTTGTTCCTATCCATCGAGCTTTCGCGACACCGGGCTGCTGACAATTTATACCGGCGTTTCACCGGAAAATTCACGGGAAGTGATTGAAGTCACCAATTCAATCATCGCCGATATCCGCACGAACGGCGTTCGGTCGGAAGAAATGAAACGCGCCAAAGAGCAACTGAAAGCAGGACTGATGTTCAGCATGGAAAGTTCGGCCAGCCGGATGTCCCGCGTGGGCCGGGCCGAGATTTCCGCCCGTGAATACCTGTCGCCGGAAAAATTGGCCGCCAAAGTGGAAGCTGTCACCTTGGAACAAATGTTTGCCATGGCGCAGCCGCTGTATCGCCCGGAATCGACTTGCCTGACAGCGTTGGGACCAATTGAAGCGGCTCGGTTGACGGATTTGGCATGATGCGTTGTCGTGGTTTTGAGTTTATAAAAGAATATGCCGCCGCGGGGTTGAAACTGCCGACCCGTAGTACTGCCAGTAGCGCAGGTTATGATATTGCAGCGGCTCGAAACATAGGTTTGCTTGCTGGTGAACGAATCTTGGTGCCGACCGGAATCAAAGCCTATATGCAAGCCGATGAATATCTTGGTATTCATATCCGTTCGAGCCTGGCTGTCAAACAGGGCCTCTATCTTGCCAATAGTCAGGGAATTATCGATGCCGATTATTACAACAATCCGGATAATGAAGGACATATCCTGATTGCGCTGGTCAACGGCGGTAAACAGGATGTAGTCATCGAGACCGGGATGCGGATTGCCCAGGGGATTTTTTGCAAATATCTGTTGGCTGACGGCGACAATGGGACGAAAAAAGATGCCCGCGTTGGTGGAATTGGCAGTACCGGCAGTTTGTAAGACATTTGTCAAAGAAATATTTGACAGGGAATGGCTGCTGCGTTAAAATGTATACAAAATTACATATGGCAGACCCCTTTCGTAGGGACAGAGTAGAGGCGCAACCTGCAATAGTACCGGTGATGAGATCGTGCATCCATGAACCACTGGGAAAGGGCATGTTGCCGAAGCGTTGATACGAGCACATCGTGCGGCGCTGGTTTCATGTTGAACAGGCATGGGACTGTCACCAAATCTTTTTTGGTGGAGCGCTATCTCATCCAAAGCTGACTGATACAACAAGGCAGTTGTATTTTGCAGCGGAACCGCAGCAGCTTTTCAGCAGCCGGTGAGATATCTCTCATTGGCTGTGTTTTTTATTTTCAGGAGGTGTAAAAAATGATCAAGGTATTGGTATCCGGTGCAAATGGTCGCATGGGACGCGAGGTCCTGCGGGCGATCTCTCAGGACGCGGAATGCGAGATCGTGGCTACGGTCGATATTAAAGCGGCCTGGGAAGATGTTGGCGAAATTCTTGGCCTGGGGAAATCCGGCGTCAAGATGGAATCTGACCTGGAAGCGGCGATCAAAAGTCATAAGCCGCAAGTCATGGTCGATTTTACCCACCCGAAGGCGGTTGTCGGCAATGTAATGACTGCGCTGCGCAACGGCGTCATCCCGGTTGTCGGCACGACAGGAATTACCGAAGCCGACCTGGCGATGATCCGCTCGTTTTGCGAAGAAAATAAGGCAACCTGCTTTATCTGTCCCAATTTTTCCATCGGTGCGGTGCTGATGATGCGATTTGCCCAAGAAGCTGCGCAGTATCTGCCACACTGCGAGATTATCGAGATGCACCATGATCAAAAGCTGGATGCACCCTCCGGTACCGCACTGTTAACGGCGAAAATGATCACTGAGCAACGGGCGCGTTGCCAGCAGGGGCATCCGGATGAAGAAGAAAAAATCACCGGCGCCCGCGGCGCAGATTTCGAAGGGATGCGCATCCACAGCGTTCGGCTGCCGGGCTACGTAGCCCATCAGGAAGTAATCTTTGGCGGCGTGGGGCAGATACTGACCATCCGTCATGATTCGCTGGACCGCAGCTCTTTCATGCCGGGAGTTGTTCTGGCCTGTAAAAAGATTGTCCAACGGCAGGGCCTGATTGTTGGCCTCGACCAGTTAATGGGAGAATAGGGGGAGTATTTCAATGAAAAAGTACAATGTGGCGATTTTGGGTGCGACAGGCGCTGTCGGCCAGGAGTTTATCAATCTGATTGAAGAACGCAACTTCCCGTTTGCCGGGATGAAACTATTGGCGTCTTCCCGTTCGGCCGGCAAGAAACTGCTGGTCGCCGGCAAGGAATATGTCGTCGAAGAAGCAACTGCCAATTCATTTGCGGGAGTAGATATTGCTTTGTTTGCCGGTGGCGCCGCCAGTAAGGAATTTGCCGCCCATGCCGTCAAAGCCGGCGCCGTGGTCATTGACAATTCCAGCGCCTTCCGCATGGACCCGACTGTGCCGCTGGTAGTGCCGGAAGTCAATCCGGAGGCTGTGAAAAATCATCAGGGGATAATCGCCAACCCCAATTGTTCCACCATTATCATGGTAATGGCCTTGAAACCAATTCATGACCGGGCCCGCATCAAGCGAGTGGTTGTGTCGACATATCAGGCGGTGTCCGGCGCTGGTAAAGAGGGCATCGATGAATTGACCGAGCAGGTCAAAGCGGTGAGTGAAGGCCGCCCGGTCGAGGCGAAGATTCTGCCTTCCGCCAGCCTGGACAAGCATTATCAGATCGCGTTCAACCTGCTGCCGCAAATTGACGTGTTTTTGGCTGATGGCTATACCAAAGAAGAAATGAAAATGGTTCACGAGACGCGTAAAATTATGGGAACACCGGAAATGGCGATCACCGCCACGACCGTCAGAGTGCCGGTTTATCGCAGCCATTCCGAATCAATCAACCTCGAACTGGAACAACCGTTGTCGGTTGCAGAGACAAAACAGTTGTTGGCGGCGTTCCCCGGCGTGATCGTACAGGACAATCCGGCGGCGATGGAATATCCGATGCCACTATTCACTTCCAGTCGCGATGAAGTCTTCGTCGGCCGTATCCGTCAGGATGATAGCGTGAAATATGGCTTGAATCTATGGGTCGTCGGTGACCAGATCCGCAAAGGCGCTGCTTTGAACGCGTTGCAGATCGCCGAACTGATGATCGCCGAAAACTTGCTGTAGGAGTATTAGAATGCGAATTTTGGTCCAGAAATTTGGCGGAACTTCGGTTGCTTCGCCGGAAAACCGACAGTGTGCGGTGGAAAAAATCCGTAACGCCATTACCGAAGGATTTCAGCCAGTGATCGTGATTTCCGCGATGGGCCGAAATGGTCAGCCGTATGCGACCGATACGCTGATCGGCGTGGCGCGGGAACCGAATCCATTGCTGTCACGGCGCGAACTCGACGTGATGATGGGCTGCGGCGAAATCATTTCGGCGGTAGTCATGGTGTCGACCCTGCAGGCGGAGGGAATCGATGCGATGCTGTTTACGGGTGGCCAGGCCGGTATTATTACCGACAATCAATATGGAAATGCCCGCATATTACGGGTCGATCCGGTGCGTATCCGTGAGGCGATGGCAAATGGCAAAACTCCTGTTGTCTGCGGCTTTCAGGGCGTGACGGTCGATGGCGACATGACAACTCTGGGCCGTGGCGGCAGCGATACGACGGCATCGGCTCTGGGCGCGGCCTTGCCGGCCGAGACGATCGAAATCTATACCGACGTAGACGGAATCATGACGGCAGATCCACGCATCGTTCCATCGGCGCAGATTTTGGACCGGATCAGCTATGCTGAAGTATCGCAACTGGCGCATCAGGGCGCGAAAGTGATTCATCCGCGGGCTGTTGAATTCGCGATGCAGAAAAGTATTCCTCTTATAATAAAATCAACTTTTTCGGATGCCCCAGGAACCTTGATCACGACCTGCGCCCAAGTCGAAGAAACCTGTGACGCACCGGTGTCGGACAGGGTGGCGACCGGCGTGACCTACGTGAAGAACATTGCCCAGATCACGGTTGAACCAATCAACGAAGTCGCCAGCTTCGACAGTTCAAAAGTGTTCAAAATCCTGGCAGCCAGCGGCATTAATGTCGATTTGATCAATGTCCTGCCGCGCCAGGTGTTATTCACGGTACAGGCGCATGACGCCAATGAAACGCAGCAGCGATTGACAGCGGCGGGCTATTGTATGACAGCCATGCATCATTGCGCCAAGGTATCGGTCGTAGGCGGCGGGATGGGCGATGTTCCGGGAGTCATGGCCAGCTTTGTCGAAGCGTTGACTGCCAATGCGATTCCGATTTTGCAGACGGTGGATTCGCAGACATCCATCTCGGCGCTAATTGAAGGTCACTATATGGAGACGGCCGTAAGCGTCCTGCATAGTAAATTTGGTCTTGATTGATTATTTGAGAGTAGAAACAACAGGAGGGAAAGGAAATGAAAAGTTTTGGTCGGGTACTAACGGCAATGGTGACTCCGTTTCATGATGATTTCAGCGTCGATTATACGGCGGCAGCCGAACTGGCCAAATATCTGGTTGCCCATGGCAATGACGGATTGGTTGTGGCGGGCAGCACCGGCGAGGCGGCGACATTGAGCGCTGAAGAAAAACTGCGTCTATTCAGCACCGTGCTCGAAGCTGTTGGTGACAAAGCCACGGTCATAGCCGGGACCGGCTCCAATGACACGCTGGCCTCGATAAAAATGACCCAGGAAGCCGAAAAAATAGGCGTTCATGGCGCCATGCTGGTTGGGCCATATTACAATAAACCGCCGCAAGAAGGATTTTATCGCCACTTTAAAATGATCGCCAATGAAACGGGCTTGCCAATCATTCTATATAACGTGCCTGGGCGGACCGCTTCCAATGTCTTACCGCCGACGATTGCTAGATTATCGGAAATTTCCAATATTGTTGCGGTTAAAGAAGCCAGTGGCAGCCTGGAACAGGTTTCCGACATCGTGCGCACGGCGGCGCCGGGATTCCAGGTTTATAGCGGCGATGACAGCCTGACGCTGCCGATTTTATCGGTTGGCGGCTGCGGCATTATCAGTGTGGCCGGTCATGTCGTGGCGGAAAAGATGCAGGCGATGATCGCCGCCTATTTCGCTGGCGACGTGAAAAAAGCGCGCGATATTCATATTGAACTAATGCCGTTCTTCAAAGTGATTTTTGTAACAACCAACCCGATTCCGATCAAGACGGCAGTAACTCTTATGGGATTGAAAGGTGGAGCGCTGCGGCCGCCGATGG
>JBGSKE010000375.1:0-6572 GCA_041741355.1 Negativicutes bacterium
GTATATTCAGGCCCCCATGCCACTACGACCATGTGGAATTTTCTTCGCAAGGGATCACTCCATTCTATTGGAAATAATGACTATTTTTTATAAAACTCTTTAACGTACCAATCCAACAGGGCAAGTAATTCTTCATGTTCCTTATGGTCTCGAGGCAATGGGAGATCATAATCGGCTACCGGGGCAGCCATGAACTCTGCCCAATAATCTTGTTTGAATGTTCCATTTTTTAGAAGGGAAAAATAATATTCGCTGTTTGCTGAGGGATATAAAAGGTTAAAGTATGGATAAGTAACCCCAAGATCTTTGATCTTCGAAATTAGATTTTCCCGATATTCTTGACTTTCCACCGGTGTCCCAATGATGAAGTAACCCACAGTCTCGATTCCATATTTGTTGCACATCTCCATGAAGTGACGAATTGTTTTTACGTCTATCGCTTTACCCATCCAGCGAAGAACCTCGTCATCCAAGCTTTCAATACCAACGTGCAAGCGTTTACAACCAGCAGCGGCTAGCTCTCTGGCTGAATCCTCACTCATCTTTGCTCGCCCGCGCGCACTCCATTCAAATTGGAGATTACGGTTCTTGATTTCCCCACAGATTGCTAACACCCGATCCTCAATTACATTAAAGCAATCGTCCAAAATATGAACAGCGCCCGCCCCCACCTTAAGAAGGTGCTGCATTTCATCAACAACACGGGATGGGCTGAGGTATCGGAAAGTTTTTTCCTGGACATCGCAAAATACACATCGAAATGGACATCCTCGAGAACTAAACATTGGAATTCTGAGCCCCGACTTTTTGAAGAGCGTAGTAGCAGCCGCCTCAGTATCAACTGCGTAAAAATCCAAGTCCACTAATTCGCGACGAGGAAACGGGACTTGATTTATATCCTGAATACGGTCTTCAAAAATCCCCGACTCCATTCCCTCTTCAAGCCAACGACCGAACCTAAAGTCACCATCACCTTTGAAAACAGCTTGCGCCCCCATCGCCAGAGTTTGCTCTGCGTAAGTTGTTACATGAGGGCCACCGACTGCTTTTACTACTCCAGTTACGCTTTCAAGAATCTTCTTCAATGCGTAAACACGACGAGTAATAGCTGATATTCCCAACACATCCGGACCATAGGCGTTGATACGGTCAATGGTTTCTTGAATACTAAGTCCAAGACTACTTGCATCAAGAATTTCAACTTCATGTCTTTGATCGATTCCATTTGCGACGCAAAGAATGCCCAGGGGCATGTACTTCACTGCATTATTGACAAAATACTTGCTTGTTGTGTAATCCCTTGTTTCCCCTTCTGGTGGCAGGGTTATGAGCAAAATTTTCATTTTTCATCCCTCTTTTCTAATCTTTGCTTTCTAATAAATACCTAACAGAAACATCTTATTTTAAGTACCGAAACCAATCAACTGTTGCTTCCTGAATCTTCTCTGGTGTCCACAAGGGGGCTTCGCGCCAATAGTCAATATGTTGCAAGACTTTTTCAACCCCGGCTTCAAACGACACCTGCGGTTCCCAGCCAATTTCACTGCGTATTCTGCTGATGTCGGCATACGTGCAATCTGGCTCGCCAGGACGCTTGGGGATATAGGCAACATCACCGCCAAGCAGCTCCACCAGGCGGTTTACCGAATACGTATTCCCGCTGCCCACGTTAAAGATGCGATTATCGACGTTTGACTTTGCTGCCGTGACAAATGCATCCGCAATATCAGTTACATAGGTGAAATCGCGGGTTTGTTTTCCATCGCCCACCACGGTAAACGGTTTTCCCGCCAGCTTCTGCGCCAGGAAGACGCCGAATACTGCTCCATAAGTCCCTGATGTTCTTGACCGCGGACCGTACACATTGAACAATCGCAACGAAATCGCCGGCAGTTTGTAGACCTGCGCCCAGTGCATGACCATTTGTTCACCCAGGTTTTTGGTCAGAGCATACGGGTATTGAGCGCGAATCTCTGCCGGTTCGGCTGTCGGGTATACGTCGGGAATCCCATAGCACGAAGAAGACGCTGTGTAAAGAAACTTTTTGACGCCGGCCGCCCGAGCCACTTCCAATACCGAAAAAGTTCCATCTACATTCGCACGAAAATAATCCTGCGGTCTTTGAATGGAAGGGACGATATCCGCCAGCGCGGCAAGGTGGAAAACCCAATCCACGCCGTCAAAATATGGTTTGATCGTCTCCCCGTCATTGATGTCAGCCTGAATTAGTTGGAGCTCGCGGCAACCTTTATGATGCTCCAGATTTTGTGGTCGCCCTGTACTAAAATTGTCGATGACAGTAACATGGTGCCCGTCCGCCAGCAGACGATCCGTCAGGTGCGATCCGATAAATCCGGCGCCGCCGGTTACAATGCATTTCACAGATTTTACCGCCTCTCGTGATAGTATCCTTAAATAAAATTGACGTGCATGGGGCGTCGTCCATCTCCGCTAGCCAACAATTCCGGCTGGTCTTTGACCTGCCATAGGTATTCATTTACTTTGTGTTGCAGGCACAATGTGCCGCAATCTGTCCGCGCGTCAAAACGGTCGGAAGCGATCTCTCGCATAACTTCCCAATAACGCTCACTTTGCCATATCTCTTTAAATGAGGTATCTTTGATGTTGCCGATATGGAATTGTTTATATTTCTCATTGAATAGCATCCCGCAAGGCGCCACTACACCGGATCCGGATAGTTGCAGAATGAATGGCGGCCCAAAACAGCGGCTATAATTTCGCTGACCCTGGCTCAAAATTTTAGACCATTTTGCCTGCACCAAATAGGTTTCATCGCTATAGGTTTCAGCAGTCTGCAGCAATTCAACCAATTCATCGTATTTAGAGTAATCGACGCCCAAACTGCCGTCTTCATCATCACTGCAATGTTTAATCACCAGATAGTCCACTCCGAGTGATTTTCCCAGCAGTGTCAGCGGCAATATCTGGTCCTTGAAATCGGGCATTAATACCATTTGCAGCCCGATCGTCACCGGCAATTGTTCACGTTTTTTGATTGCAACTGCTTTTTTGATCGTTTCACAAACCGTATAAAAACTTTCCACCTTGCAGCCATGAATGTAAGCATAACGCTCCGGCTCGCCTGCGGAAATATTGAAACGCAGGTAAGTCAAGGCTGGCAGTATTTCCGGCAAGCGTTCCGGTTTGAGCAAATATCCGTTCGTGCCCAGCGCCATGTCCAGTCCATTTGCATGTCCACGCAATATCGCATCGTACAGGTGCGGACTACAGGTGCTTTCGCCATCACTAACAAAGCTGACAGCTTTGACACCGATTTCAGCCGCATCATCCAAAAAACGAAAAATCTGCTCCCTATTCAGTCCGGAATCCTCTTGCCGCTGCAACTGCCCATAACAATAAACACAACGATAGGTGCACTTGGGTGTTAATGCGCAATCAATCGTAATCGGCGCAATCCGCTCACCTTTCATCCACGCCTCAACTCGGTCCCGGTGCCAGGCCAATTTGTGTCCGTCAAGAATCAAACGTTCATTTTCCATAAGTTGCAATCCTCTTCACTTCATCAATTATTTCGCGAACTCCCGGATAAAATTGTTCTTCCAGTTTTGTCCCGGCCGGAACAGTAGACCCTTTCCAGCCAATTCTTTTAACCGGAGATTTCAGGCACGTCCAGCACTGTTCGGTCACTGCGGCGCTGATTTCCGCCCCAATTCCCATCGTTACCGGCCCATTCTCTGCAATCAGCAATCTGCCGGTTTTCTGGACAGATTCAATAATGCTTTTCATATCCAGTGGCTGAATCGAGCGTAAATCAATCCATTCGGCGGATATTGCGTGTTCTTGCCGCAGCGTTTCCACGGCTTTTTGCACATCCCGATTACTCAGGGACATCCCGACAATCGTTATGTCAGAGCCTATTGCGCGAACGGTTGCACTGTCCAGCGGAACCAGATACGGTTCGCTAGGCACGACAGCCTTGTCGCCGTAAAGCCAGCGGTGTTCCAGAAACAAGACCGGGTCCGGCGAAGCGACTGCGCTCAAAAACATCCCTTTCACATCATAGGGAGTGAAGGGCATCACGACCCGCAAGCCATCAAGACCGGCAAACATGGCGTGAAAACTTTGCGAATGCTGTGCGCCAGAACCCCAACCTCTGGCAACGATGGCCCTCAGAACAAGCGGCAACCCATTAGGGCAGGGAAATATCTTCTGCCAATGGGCAATGTGATTCACGATTTGGTCTGCCGAAACCAGCAAAAAGTCGTTTCGCATATGCATCAAAACCGGACGCAGTCCTGCGACGGCAGCTCCTGTTACCACGCCCGTCATAGCCGCTTCAGCAATGGGGGTTTCTATTACCCGGCGAGTCCCGTACCGCTCACTGAGTCCGGCAGTGGTGTCGTAGAGAAAGCCGGCGGCATCTATCCCTTCCCCCAATACCAAAACCTGGGGGTCCAGTTCCATCGACTGCTGAATCGCTTCACGGATCGCTTCGCCATAGGAGATCATCCTGCCAGCGCCAGCATCCTGGCATGTTTCGTCCAATCGGCAGGCAGACTGGTCTGCCGCCAGTTTAGTCCAGGGCATACTCTGCCTCCTTGGCGCTTTGCAAAGCGCATCGAATCTTTTCGGCAATTATTTCTTCTGTGGCTTTCATTTTTTTGCTCGCAGCAACTGGATCAACAACCAAAAGGTGCTTTTCCATCGCCTTGATCGGGCAGCGGTTTCGCCAACTGAGAACATCCGCTGCATTCCGATAGCCGGTGTGGGTATCATCCTCTACACCAACATGTCCGTACCAGCGAAAGGTATGGCAGCGAACAAAGCCTGGTCCTTGCCCCATGCGTATTTTCTGGATCAGTTCGCCCATTGTGGCAGCGACAGCCAAAGGATCATTCCCATCCAGTTCGGCAGTCATCAGGCCAAACCGTTCCACAATCGGCAGGATATTTTTATAAGCATGCCGCTGTGATGATGGCGTTTGCGATGCATATCCATTGTCTTCCTGCACAAACAAAATCGGCAGCTTTTTCAAACCGGTAAAATTGACCGTCTCCCAGAAAACACCCTCGTCCACTGCGCCATCGCCGAAATATATCACGGTAATATTAGCTTCAGCATTATACTGTTGCTTCAGGGCCAACCCGGCGCCGATCGGAATCCCGCCGGCGACAATGGCCGAAGTCCCGGCAATTCCTTTGTCCATGTCGCACAGATGCATCGAGCCTCCCCAACCCGAGGAACAGCCGCCGCTCTTGCCGTAAAGTTCCTTAAAAAACGAACCCAGGTCTAATCCTTTGGCGATACTATGCCCATGTGAACGGTGGTTGGAGACAACATAATCGCTATCGCTTAGGTGCAGAGAAATCCCCGCAGCAATAGCTTCTTGCCCGACATACAGGTGAACCGGCGTGCGGATTTGCTGGGCCGGGTATTCCTGCACCAAGGTTTCCTCGACCAATCTGATTGTAAGCATCGACTCATATAAGCGGTAAGCTTGTTCCAACTGCATCGCCACGTCCCCTTACTGTTTCAGATAAAATTCGCGTGAGCTCCCGGGTTTTTCAGTTCATGGAGATAAATGTTTATTTCATCCAATCGACAAATCTCCCGGCACTGTTTTACATCCATTTCATTGGCGACCATACGGAGAACTTCCTGCCGGCGGGGCCCTTCCCATATTTGTGAAAAATCTGCTTCGTGTAGGTCGCCATAACAAAACTCCAATTTGCCAAGATGCGCACTGCAGGCCCAAACCCTGGACTGCGAATCAAGGTACGCCCAGAAAGGGAGCCCTCTGCATTGGTCATAGCTCCGGGCGTATTTGAGTTTTTCCATCGCTTGCGTCCGAAATGCAATTTGCATGTTCGAGCTGTATTTCGCGTAGAGGTTTCTCTCTAGCTCAAGAAATTTTTCATAATCAAATTCTTCGGACAAGTCGCAAATACTGAGTGGATGTTTAGAAAAAGGCTTAACAGAAAAGTAGTCTGCCCCCGCTTCGGCCACACGTTCGGCCAACTGCAGCGCCTCCGACTGATTTTCCGGAATCAGCAACATTTGCACCCCGATGGTGGTCTGGAGTCCTTTTTCCTTTTTGTATGCCACGGCCTGGCGAATATTTTCCAAAACCCGCTCAAAATCGCCACTGCGGCAACGGTGAATTTTTTCATAGGACTCGCTGGTTCCGGCATTGACCGAAAACCGAACCCAACTAAACATCGGCAGGCATTCCTGCATGACCGGTTTGGTGAACAAGGCCCCATTGCTTGTCATCGCTACGTCAATACCGTGTTCCTTGGCTGCCCGGATAAAAGAGGGAGTATCCGGGTTTAATAAAGGCTCCCCTTCACCGGCAAACATCATACTCTTGATCCCTTTATCCGCCATAATCCGGACATTTTTCAGAAACAAATCTTTGTCGAGCATTGTCGGTTGATAGCCTACATAATCCAGTGCGCAGAAAATACAGCGGTGATTGCAGGCGCCTGTGGGAGAGACTTCGACATAGAGAGGATAGATATTCTTGTCGGCTAACCAATCGGCCACCCTCTGTGGGTGAAGTATCAATTTATGCGAGTCAATACGCATTT
>JBGSKE010000376.1:0-6423 GCA_041741355.1 Negativicutes bacterium
CCATTTCCAGTGTGTCGATAATTGCCGCGACTTCGACGAACTTCATCAGCTCATGACTGTCGGCGACTTTTACTTTTGACATATCCCGGCGGAAAGTTTCGATCTGGTCAAGGGCTGATTCCAGGCGCGCCTGGCTCTTTGGCGACGTGAGGTGCGGCTTGATGATGCGGCGGATTTTATATTCCATTTCGGTCGGGTCAAATCCCTCTTCGCGCTGCGTCGGCGCCAGCAAGCGCTGATATTCAGCCTCAACCGCCGTATCGTCGATGTTGCCCCAGGCGATTTCCGCGTTCTGCTCGGCGGCTGTTTCGGCGGCAATCATGCCGAAGACCCAGGCCGCGCCGACAAAGCCCCAGCCGGTGGAGGCGATATCGCCGGCAGCATAAAGATTTTTCACCGTGGTTTCGGCATTCGTATCGACAAGCGCCCCGGTCGGTCCATGGCCGCCGCACATATTCGGCCCGGACAAGGTGATTTCGATCAGATCGTTGCCGATATCAATGCCGCGCATTTCAAAGAACTGCTTCTCAGTCGGACGTTCCGCCGCAAAGATGCCTTCTTTGATGATTTGAATCGTTTCTTTGGCCAGATGGCGCAGGTCGTAATAGATGGGGCCGCGTCCTTCGCGGACTTCGGTCCGCATCGCCTGCTCGCGGATGCCGGATGGGGCGCGCTCCAGCATGTCCGGTGCATATTTCGTCATGAACCGCTCGCCAAGCGAATTCACCAAATGGCCGCCATGGCGAATGAAAGTGGAGTGACCGGGCCCTTCATAGTCTTTGAGCATTGGCGATACATCATTGTATTCCATATTGGCCAGTTCGCCGCCTGCATGGTAGATCATCGAGTGGCCTTCGCCGGCATTGTAGGGACAGTCGAAGGTGCCGAACAGATAGCCGGTGTCCGGCAGGGCAAACCGACCCTGGCCGCCGGTACAGAGAATGATCGATTTGGCCCGGCAGACCTGGAATTCGCCAGTGCGTATATTCAGCAGCGTAGCGCCGACAGCCCGGCCGTTTTCGGTCAGGATGCGGCTGGCCATGGTGCGGTTCAGGATGCGAACTCCGGCGTCACGAATCAATTTTTCCATCACCGGTTTGATATCGCCGCGCATTTCGGCCAGAAACGCGCCGCGGGGATGAAACTGCTGCACCATGTATTCGCCGTTGGGGTAACGCGGAAACGTCGCCACGCCCAAGGCTTCAAGCTCCTGTAGGATTCCGAAGCTTTTTTCGGCGATGATCCGGCTGAGGTTGGGGTCGATGATCCCATCGCTCATCAACTGGATCGATTCGACATATTCCTGCACAGTTGCCTTTCCGGGTATCGTCACATTGTTGAAGGCGTCCATGCCGCGACAGATTGAGCCGCCACGACGCACGGTCGCTTTGTCAATAATCAGCACATCCAGTGCGGGATTTTTTCGCTTGGCTTTGAGCGCTGCCATCGGACCGGCGGTGCCGCCGCCGATGATCAGCAGGTCGGCCTGGAGATCGGGCTTTCTTTGCATGTTCAAATCTATCCCTCCTAATAATTCGGCAGACATTGCGGAGTCTGGGAGTTACTCTTGGTATACAATATAGCAAAGTGTGGGTGGAAAAAGTGTTGTTAGGTTTACATTTCAATGAACTTAAAATCGAAAAGCAATAGAAAATGAGATAGTAAAATAAAATACAGGAGTTTGGCAGGCGCATAACGAATTTGAGGTAGCAAGAAGAAATACATAGCTGTTAACGCCGCTTTTATAAAATCTCTGGGAGTTGAGCGGGATGAAGTAAGCGGCAAAAACTTTCGCGAATTGATCGTGTTTCAGAATGAAGACAGGCGCTAGTTGTTTGAGATGCGAAAAGAAGAAAGGTGGTTGTAGTAATGAAGAGCATTCAGATGAAACTAACTATTACCATTTTAGCGATCGTTTTAGTGGCGCTTAGTACATTGGGCGGACTCAACTATTGGAAGGCGCGTCAGATTGTTTCGGAAAATATGGTCAAGGAAATTCTGTCCCAGGCGCAAGGCGCGGCAGGGGACCTCAATGATTGGCTGGATACCCGCAAAATCGAAATGGCAGGAATTGCACTGTCGCCAGTGCTGCAAACGGGAAATGTAGAAGCTATTGCGCCTTTTTTAGTGAGTGTAAGCAAAGCCAATAGCCGGTATGAAACGTTCGGATACATTATGCCGACAGGAGTTGCCAACGATTCAAAGGGTGTAAGGATTGATTTGAGTACACGGGCTTATTTTCAAAAGGCGATAAAAGGAGAAGCCGCGATTTCGGATCCGGTGGTTTCCCCCGCTACTGGCGGTTTGGTTGCGGTAGTGGCAGTGCCGGTGAAAACGGAGGGAAAAGTGACAGGCGTTCTCTTTGGCGCCATGAGTCTTGATGAGCTCTCAAAAAAAGTAGCGATGGTGAAAATCGGTAAAACTGGCGCGGCGTATGTGCTAAAAGGCGATGGCCTGACAATAGCCAATCAGAACAAAGATCTAGTGATGAAAGATAATCCGCTTAAGAATGAAAAATTGCCTGCGTCCCTCCGCGCGGCATCCGAACGGATGGTAAAAGGCGAAACAGGAACTACTTATTTTGAGTATAACAATGTACAAAAATTGGTGGGCTTTGCACCAATCCCCACGGTTGGTTGGACTTTGGGGCTTAGTATGCCGGTGACGGAAGCAACAGCGGCCTTGGATGCTCTCACATGGATCTCACTAATTACCATCGCCGTCGTACTGATTCTTTCAGTAGTCATCATCGCTTGGTTTGCCAGGCGCATCGCTAAGCCTCTGCAGACGCTGGAGGCGGCAGCCACTCGAATCGCGGGCGGCGACCTCACGTTGACCAAAACAAATGTTGACTCCAATGATGAAATCGGTCGTCTGGGGCGCGCCTTTGAAACGATGACACAAAACCTGCGGGGGATGATCAAACAAGTCAGCAGTGCTACCGAACAGCTGGCCGCTTCTTCGGAAGAACTCACAGCTAGCGCCGAGCAGTCTTCGCAGGCATCCACCAACATCGCGGCTTCCATCAACGACATATCGCTAGGCACCGAAAAACAGGTATCCTCCGTCAACGAGACTTCGGCCATCGTGCAGGAAATATCGGCGACGATGCAAGAGGTCTCCGCCACCGCCGCCGAGATGGCAACCATGTCCGAGCAGGCCGCCGGGGCGGCGCTGGAAGGAAAAACTTCGGTTGAGCGTGCTGTAAGTCAGATGGGCGCTGTCAGTGTTGGGGCAAGGCAGGCCCAAACTGCGGCGGTAGAGCTCAAGGCCAGTTCTGCGCAGATCGGTGAAATCGTAGGACTGATCTCGACGATTGCCGGACAGACGAATCTTTTGGCGCTGAACGCCGCTATCGAAGCGGCGCGGGCCGGAGAACAAGGCCGCGGATTCGCTGTTGTAGCCGACGAAGTCCGCAAACTGGCTGAGCAGTCCGAAACGGCAGCCCGTCAGATCAAAACGCTTGTGGGCAGCAACCATGACAGTATAGGCAAGGTCGTTGAGGCGATCGATATCGCGATCAATGATATAACGCAGGGTGTGGAGCTGGTCAATGTAGCTGGAACAAACTTTGGTTCGATCAACGGACAGGTGCTGCAAGTTACAAGCCAGGTCTCCATCATCGCCAAGGCCGTCAATGAATCGGCCGTCGGCAGCCAACGCATCGTCGGCGCAATCAAGGATGTGGAGCGCATTAGCCGTGATGCAGCCGCCGAAACGCAAACCGTGTCGGCAGCCACGGAAGAGCAGTCCGCGTCGATGGAGGAAATCGCTGCCGCCAGTCAGGCTCTGGCCAAACTGGCCACAGATTTGCAGTCTACCATGACGAAGTTCCGGATGTAAAAACTAGAACGTCCCAAAAAAGTTCGATACCCTTTCAGGGACACGTCAGGCATGACGTGTCCCTTTCAGTCGGCGAGACGGTCTGTTTTATGACTGACGGGATTTCTGATGTCTTGACCTCGGAACCGGCTTGGGACAAAATCAAAGAAGATGTGACGGCAATCTGTATTACCGCAATAGATTGGGTTAGACTGGCGGTAAAGCAGGAACTAGGTGTCGTTGTGTAGAAATATCCTTCAGCTTGTGCAGTAAGAACTCGGTGAGTCCAGTTTGCCAGGCGATCCTAGAGTCCGTCTGCTTTTTGAGCTGATTAGTATCCAATTACATAAGCGGTCTTATCGGACGCAAACGGTTCATTAGCAAAATGATGAGCACGGAACAAAAGGCGGCAAGGCCCATCAGGGCGTAAATCCAGATTATGTCGAAAGCAGAGGAAATGTAGCCGAAAAGAAAGGGTGTGATCATGCCCATGCTGCCGCGGAAAAAAGTGTTGAGCGAAAAAATGTCTTCAGAAAGGTTATTGTCACGAATCGATTCGCCAAGAATGGACTGGATTACAGGGACGGTGCCTTTGGTTACAACGCCGAGCAACAAGGAAATGCTGATAACTATGAATAGTTGATTTATTAAGACAAGCAGTGTCAGCAAGATCAACATTAGTAACTCCGATACGACAAATGTTTTTCGTGTTCCGAAGCGATCAACCAATTTTCCGCAGGCTATTTTCCCGAGAAAACAGCCACAGGTAAAAGCCAGGGCGAATATGCCGATGATTTTCGGGTCTATTCCTTTTGTAATAAGAAGATAAGGCAGGAAAGTAAAGAGGTGATCGCTGGCAATAGCGTCGAAAAGACTGGCGCTTATAGGGAGTGCATATTGGTGCTTGCCTAGCAGCGAAAAAGAAGGAAAGTTTTGTTTCATAGACGTTGTTGACGAAAGACCGCTTGTTTTTTCTTGGCCTAAGGCGGTAGAAAAAAGATAAGCGGAAAATAGTAGTGCGCCAATGCCATAGATTAGACAAATAATACGCCACCCGGAAAAACCTAAAACAGGCATGGCGGACATAACGGTGGCCACCGAGGTGAACGGGATGCGGCCGAGGTCGCCGATGGCGGTGAACTTACCGATTGTTTGGCCTAAACGCTGGCGGGGCGTTGTTGAGGTAAGATATGAAAAAGCGATGTTATGAAAGGCACCGTACCCAGCAAGCGCGATGATAAAACAAAAGCCTGTAAGATGGAGCGAAGTGGAAAAGGCAGCCATGAAAAAGCCGATGCCACAGATCAAGACAATCAAACACACAGTGCCCCAAAAGTTGAAATGACGCAAAAAAAACTTGTTGGATAGTCCGAACAACGTTGTTCCCATCATGGCAAGCGATATTATTAAGCCGGTTTCCTTTTCATTGACGGCGAAGGAGATGGCGATGAAGGAAAGCAGCATGGGCACACTGTCAAAGAGTCCGTCAATAAGGATATGCGAGAAGTTGAGAAGAAAATTCTGGCGTGTTATGATGCTGCCTCCCTGTTTAAGAGTATAAATTATATTCATTATAACGTTGAAGAATATTGTGAACAATTGTGTTATGCTTAAACTGTATCGGTACAGTTGGAGGGTCAGTGATGAAGAGAGCATACGAACAGATTGCGGCGGATATCGAGAAGAGCATTAGGGAGGGGCAGTTTCGGCCACGTGAGCGGCTGCCGTCGGTACGCGAATTGTGTCTTGCTTATAAGGTGAGTAAAAACACGACAGTGAAAGCATACGACTTATTAAAGAGTAAGCATTTGGTCTATTCGGTTCCCCAAAGTGGGTGCTATGTCTTAGAAAATAAGCTAAAGGTTGAACCAGTCGGCTGCAGCATGATCGATTTTGCCCGAGGAAATCCACGGATGGGAAAAATTCATGCGCCTGACTTAAAACACTGCCTTGACCGAGCGGTTGATATTTGCAATGAAAATAGCGCGGAGTGGCATGAAATGTATGGCGCGCCGTCCTTGCGCAAGCTATTGTCAAAGTATCTTGCTGATTTTCAAGTTTTTACACCGCCGGATAATATATTTGTCAATCTTGGGGTGCAGCAAGCGCTGACGCTTTTAACGCAGATGATTTTTCCCAATCGTAAGGAGGTCATCTTGATAGAGCAACCTACGTTTCGCTATTACAACTGGTTTTTAAAGAGCAGCGACGCCCGGGTCATCGGCATAAAACGTGACGAAACCGGCATCGATATAGCCGAACTAGAGCGTTTGTTTAAAAGTGAAGAAATTAAGTTTTTTTATACTGTTCCAAGCAGCCATAATCCGCTGGGGACTTGTTATTCAAAAGAACTGCGCAAGGCAATTGCGCAGTTGGCAGAAAAGTATGATGTATATATCGTAGAAGACGATTATTTTGGCGACATCCGGTTCGGAAATTGCGGCGATCCCTTATATTCCTATGGCGACCGGCAGCGGCATATTTATTTGAAAAGTTTCATCAAAATAATACCCTGGCTACGCATCGGCATTACGGTTATCCCTATACAGTTGCTTCCTGTATTTGAGGAACAGGTGAAAAAATCATATTATCATTCATATT
>JBGSKE010000377.1:0-9041 GCA_041741355.1 Negativicutes bacterium
CCGCGCAGGCGCTGAATCAGATCCCTGCCTTCCGCTACCGAATCCGCGATAAACAAGTGGTATTGCACGAACAGACACATCCTTCCTTCACCTCATTGCCGTCAGGTTCCGAACTGTTTAAAATTGTGACGGTCGAACTGGAGGATTCTATGGCGGCGTTTGCCGCGAAGGCGAAACAGCAGGCAGCAGAGCAGGATTGTTTTATTGCTCCGGGCGTGGCTGCCAGAGACGATCTCATCTACATCACCTGCATTCCCTGGGTGTCTTTTACCCACATTTCGCACCCGATTTCCTTGACGCCGGGCGATTCGGCGCCGCGGGTATCGTGGGGCAAATATTATCAGGCAGGGGAGCAGATCCTGCTGCCATTTTCAGTTCAGGCCCATCACGCCCTGGTCGATGGGATTCATATCGGACAGTATATCAATCGATTACAGGCATATCTGGACGAATTTCATCGGGGCTGCGCGACATGAAAAGGAGGCAGTGCACAATTGTTTAACAAACTGGTGGCCATCGAGCCGTTGAACCTGATTGCGTCAGCCAAACGGCAGCTGGCGGACTATGCCAAAGCAGTCATTCTATATGACGACCTACCAGCTGATGATGCGGAAATCATTCGTCGTATCGACGATGCGGATGCGGTATTGCTCAGCTATACCAGCCGGATCGAAAAACCGGTGCTTGACGCCTGTCCTAACATTCGCTACATTGGCATGTGTTGCAGCCTGTATTCTGAAGCGAGCGCCAATGTTGACATTCGCAGCGCCCGGGCCAAAAACATCACCGTGACCGGCGTGCGCGACTATGGTGACCAGGGAGTTGTCGAGTATGTCGTCAGCGAACTGGTGCGTTATCTGCACGGGTTCGGCGCTAAGCAGTGGCAGGATCAGCCGGTGGAACTGACAGATTTGAAAATCGGCATTGTTGGGCTGGGTGTTTCTGGGCAGCTGATTGCCGCCGGGTTGCAGGCGTTGGGGGCCGATTTATATTATTTCAGCCGCAGCCGCAAACCGCAGCAGGAAGCGCAGGGGATTAAATACCTGCCTTTGCCGCAATTGCTGCAGACCGTTGAGGTTGTCTGCAGTTGCCTGAACAAAAATGTGATCCTGTTTCAGGCTGAGCAGTTTGCCTGGCTGGGCAATCACAAAATCATGTTCAATACCTCGATCGGTCCGGCGCATGATATTGACGCCCTCGCCCAGTGGCTGGCGCATGGCGACAATGAATTCTTTTGTGATACAGCTGCCGCGCTTGGCGATGCGAGCGGAAAACTGTTGACGCATCCCCACGTAAACTGCGTCAACAAATCTTCCGGTCTTACCAGGCAGGCATTGGTACGACTCAGCGAAAAAGCGCTGAATAATATCGAAATCTTTCTGCAGGGAACTGCGCGATAATAAAACCGAACTGTTATTAGCCTGGAAATTGTAATGACTGCAAGGTAATGTCGGAGGTGGCAGTGTGAAAAAGGTCGGACTGGTCGGCGGAATTGGCCCGGAATCAACGCTGGATTACTACAAGGGGATTAATGGCGGCTATCGGGCTCGGATGGGCGGCGACGATAATCCGCCGCTAATCATCGATAGCCTGAATCTGGCTGAAATGTACGTTTTGGCAGCTAACAAACAATGGCCCGAATTCACCGACCGACTGGTCGGGTCGGTGAAAAACTTAGTGGCTGGCGGCGCCGAATTTGCTGCCATGGCCGCTAATACTGCCCATATCGTATTTGAGGCAGTGCAACGACAATCGCCGATATCGCTCATCAGTATCGTTGAAGAAACTTGTAAAGCCGCCCAAATAAAAAAATGTAAAAGCGTCGTGATTTTTGGCACGGCTTTTACAATGAGCAGCGGGCTATATACTAATGCGTTTGCTGCCTACGGGATTAAGGCGGCGGTTCCTGCAGCCGAAGACCAAGCGACGATTCATGGGATCATTTTCCCGCACTTGCAGGAAGGGATCGTGTTACCTGAAGAGAAATGCAGCATATTGCAGATTGCCAACCGAATGATTGCCGAACAGCAGGCTGATGCGCTGATCCTCGGCTGCACCGAACTGCCACTGATCATCAAGGAACAGGATCTGGACGTGCTGGTGTTGGATACGACCCAGATCCATATCAATGCAATTGTCGACTACCTGCTGACCTAATTATTTAGCCTGTGCGGTTAGCGCCGTACAGATGCGCTTCAGCCCTTCGACCAGTACAGAGCGTGGACAGGCCAGATTCAGCCGGATGTAACCGTCGGCATTGGCGACGAACATGTTGCCGCCTTCCAATAGCACGCCGGCCTGGTTGGCAAAGAATAGCGAACAGTCGGTTTCTCGCGGCAAATAGGCGCTGATGTCGACCCAGGCCAGATAGGTTGCCTCGGGAATCTTAAAGACCGCACGCGGCAAATTTTGGTCCAGATAGTTCTTGGTAAAGGCAAAGTTCTCGTCGAGATAGCTTTTTAGCTGTGCGAGCCATTCGTCGCCGTACTGATAGGCGGCCTGGGTCGCGGCGATGCTCAGCGGATTTTCCATGCTGTAGTGACGGGCCTGCCAGATCGCCCGCAGTTCATCGCTGGGGATGATCACATGCGAGAACATCATGCCGGCCATATTGAACGTTTTGCTGGGGGCCATACAGGTGATGATCCGGTCTGTGTGCGGAAACAGTTTGGCCAGCGGCGTGTGAGTCTGCCCAGTACGCAGCAGGTCGCAGTGGATTTCATCGGAGATGATCCACAAGTTGTTAGCCAGGCAGATTTCGCCGAATTGCTGCAGTTCCGCCGTTGTCCAGACCCGGCCGGAGGGATTGTGCGGATTGCAGAAAATGCATAGCTTTACTTTCTCATCACTGGCTTTGGTTGCAAAGTCGGCGAAGTCGATCGAGTAGTGTCCCTGTTGATTGATCAGGTCGGACGTGACCAGCTCAACATGGTTGTAATCGGCGGCATGTTTGAAATAGGCATAGGACGGCGTGAAGATCAACACTTTTTCGTCCGGTTTGCAGATATGTTGCACTAATTCATACAAAGCAGGAATAACACCGGGTGAAGTCAGCAGGTGCTCCTTTTCAAATGTCCAATCGTAGTGACGTTGCGCCCAGTTTACCACCGTCAGGTAGTAATGGGGATCGAATATTTTGGAATAGCCAAAAATTCGTTTATCCAGGCGATCCTTGACGGCCTGAATCACCTCCGGTGGCGTAGCGAATTCCATGTCGGCCACCCACATGCGGATGAATTCGTCATCAGCATAAGGAAAGGTCATTTCATCAGAAGCATGAAAGATGTATTCGCGAAAACCGTCCGTATTCATGGCATTGGTGCCTTTGCGGTCAATGATCTCGTCAAAATTGTAATGCATCGGTAGATTCGCTCCTTTATCCCGTATCGTTCGCAAGGGCGGTTACAGTATAATACCCTTGAATAATGTCATTATTACATAGGACAGTATAATCTTCAAATGTGTTGCAATGTCCTGCAACGACGAGGAGGAGCTTCGGTGGCAAATTTGCGTCGACCGGCAAACCTAATCTATGGCGTGAACGATTCTGTCCCGCTGCCATCATTGGTTCCGCTTGTAATGCAACAAGTGATCATGCTGTCGGTCGATCTGGTGTTTCCCGTGCTGGTAGTGGCGGCAATGGGCGGTTCGGTCGAACTGGCGCAAACATTGGTCAGCCTGATGATGATTTCGATGGGGTTCGGTACCTTGCTGCAGGCCTATGGGAAAAAATCAGTGGGATCGGGTTATTTTTGCGCCCACGAGACAGGAGCGCCCTACTTTCCGGTATCGGTGATGGCCGTTCAGGCGGGAGGGATTCCATTGCTTTGCGGCATGACGGTGGTTACCGGAATTTTTCAGACATTGCTTAGCCGGATCGTCCATCGGCTGCGAATCTTGTTCCCGGTCGAAATCACCGGGTTGATCGTCACGCTGATGGCCATTATTTTTATCACTTATGCCATTCCCAATTTTATCGGCATGGACGAAACTGGGCGCAGCAACCCGCAGGTTTTTCTTTTGTCCATCCTCACCTTGGCGATCATCGTTATCATGCATATTTGGGGTAGTCAGCGATTACGGGAGTACTCGATCATTGCCGGTATTTTATTTGGTTATATCAGTGCTTATGCCTTGAACATGATTCCGGCTGAACAACTGGAAAAGTTCCGCAATACAGACTGGATTGCCTTGCCCAATCTTGACCACGTAGGATTTAGCTTTGATCCGGCATTGTTGGCGCCGTTTTTGATCGCGGCATTGTGTTCCAGCATTAAAACCATCGGCAATCTGACTACTTGCCAAAAAGTGAATGACGACAACTGGAAGCGTCTGGATATCAAATCTGTGGGAAATGGCTTGCTGGCGGAAGGACTAGGGACTATTAGCGGCGGATTGTTGGGTACCATGGGGCAAACGACCAGTTCGGGCAGCGTCGGTTTGACTGTGGCCACTGGAGCAACCAGTCGGCAGATTGGCATTGGCGCAGGTGTTTGTTTTATTCTGTTGGCATTTTTCCCTAAAATATCAACATTATTTGCTATCATGCCGCAGTCGGTAATCGGCGTGATTCTATTGGTGGAAATCGCATTTGTAGTGCCAACCGCCATGCAGATTTGCTCCTCACGGATGCTGGATGGGCGGCGCATGTTTGTGCTTGGGATCTCGATGGCATTTGGGTTCGGCGTATCGATTGTGCCCGGATTTGCCAAGGCCTTTCCCGTTTGGTTGCAACCATTGACCGGCAATGCACTGGCTGTCGGCACGATCATTGCCATATCGCTTCATCTGCTGTTCCGTATTGGGATTGCCAGCCATCAAAAAATTGAAATCATGCCTGGAGTAACGGCGATGGAAGACATAGTATTGTTTTTCCAGCGGAGTGGCGGTGCTTGGGGGGCTCGTCCGGAAGTTGTCGCCAAAGCAACCTCAGCCTTGAATGAGTTTCTGGAGACGATGCTCACCCTTCAGCTCAATCAGGGGCCGATTCTAGTTGACGCTAGTTTTGAGGAGTTTAATTTAAATGTGGATGTCAGCTATCAGGGCGAATTATTGGAAATTAGCAAGACTCGCCCTACGGAACTGGAATTGCTGGAAGATGACGCGGCATTTATTCGCTTGTCCGGCTTTTTACTGACAAAGTATACCGACCAGATCAGCAGCGAACGAAAAAATGAGCATTGTTATGTTCATTTTAATTTCCAGCATTAATATGCGGTTGTGCAGCGGATAAATATGTCTGATGGAGATGGGATAACGGAATGCGACGATGGTAAGTGATATTTTTGCCCGGATTCAGATCCATATTTTTGCGACCTTGATTTGTCTGGTTATGCTGGTGGAAACGCAGAATCACAAAGATAGCAGGCAATACCCGTTTCGCCTGTTTCGCGCCCAGCTGATCGCCTGCATGTTGTTGCTGGGTTCGGAAGCGGCCAGTTGGTCAACGGCCGGCTCGACAAAGTTTTTCTGGAATACGGTTTGTTTTGCCCTGCATGCCTTCCCCGGCTATTTGTTCAGTCTGTATGCCGATTACCAACTGGGGGCCAGTGAAGAACAGTTGCGGCGCAACCCGTTACCGCGGCTGATCCCGCTGTTGCTGGCAGAAGTGTTGGTAGTCGCGAACTTATTTGCGCCGCTATTGTTCAGCGTTGATAGCAATGGTTTTTATCGGCGCGAAAGCTGGTTTCTCGTTGACACGGCATTGAGCTATTCTTACCTGGGATATTCCTTCGTCCGGATTTTGCGCAACTGGCGAGAAATGGACCGACTGTTGGTAAGGCCGCTAATCCTGTTCCACATTATTCCGTTCGTCGGCGGCGCCATTCAGGTCTGCTTTTATGGCTCGGGGTTCACGCTGCCGAGTTTTGCCTTGGCGCTATTGATCTGTTATGTGTATATCCAGCAACGCCAATTGGGCACCGATTATCTGACCAGCGCCTGCAACCGTCTGCAGGCGGATAAAGAGCTGCGTGAGCGGATGCAAGGATCTTCCGCTTCGCCTTTTTCCGTGCTGATTCTTGATATCAATAATTTTAAGCAGATTAACGACCGGTTTGGCCATGCAGTCGGTGACGAGGCGTTGATCGAGACAGTGCAGCTATTGCAACGCACGCTACGGAGGTCTGATACTTTGGCTCGTTTTGGCGGCGATGAATTCTTAATCATCAGCGATGCGAACGATCCAGATTCGCTGCAGCAAATGATCGAGAGGATTCATCAGGCATTTTCCTTGTTCAATCAGCAAGCGGAGCGGCCGTATCAGCTCAGTCTGAGTATCGGCCAAGCGATTTATGATCCGACAAGCCGATTTTCGCAGGAACAGTTGCTAGCTGTCGCCGATGCCCGGATGTATCAAAACAAGCCGGAGCGCTTTGAGCAAAGAAGATAATGAGAAAGGCTGAAATCCTTGTTGAAATGAGCAGCGGTTTTCGCAGGGACCGTTACTTACAAATTTTAAAGTCTAATGGCAGCATCAATCGATGTTGCCATTAGTTATTTTAATATATAGTATTAATTTTTGTAATTTTACCAATAGTAATGGTGGAGGTAAAATTAACTGAAGATACATGCAATTCGCATAAAGGTGTAAATCCACTGGCTTGTCGGAATCCGAAAGGAGCATTGCTTTTGGCAAGAGTATTGATCATTGGTTTTGGCAATTTGCTCATGGGTGATGATGGAGCCGGCATTCATTTGATTCAAAAACTGGCCAAACAAGTTCTGCCGCCGCAAGTGGAACTGTTGGACGGCGGAGTTAGTTCTTTTGCGGCGTTGGCCGAGTTGCGGGCCGCTACACAGGGGATTCTGATTGATGCCATGACCGGCGGGGGGGCACCTGGCGATATTTATCGCCTGACGACAGACCAACTGCCTGATCAGCCTTGCGCTCAGATGCTGTCCGTGCATGATTTCTCGCTGCTGGATTCGTTGCAGCGCGCTAAACAGGCTGCTGAATTGCCGCCTGTGATCATCTACGGAATCGAACCGGCCGAACTTGAGTTGGGCATGGAACTTTCAACGCCAGCCGCGCTGGCTGTCGATAGAGTCATAACCAAAATCATGGATGATCTGCGTGCGATTATATAAAGGAGGTAGTGCTGGCGTGTTGAATCAGAGTTTTACCCGTAGGACGTTCCTGAAGACCTCGACGGCGACCGTAGCGGCGGCTGGATGCTTGGAGGCCTTTTCCTTCGGTGACTGGCTGAAAAAAGCAGAAGCAGCCGAAGTGAAAAGCATTCCATCCCTGTGTGGGGGCTGCTCGGCTTGGTGTGGTATGTGGATCCATGTGAAGAATGGGCGGATATGGAAGGTGTCCGGGCAGAAAGACAATCCGGCCAGTCGGGGAAAACTCTGCGCCCGCGGACATGCCAGCGTATTTTGGGCCTACAACAAAGACCGGATCACCCATCCGATGCGACGGACCAAAGACAACTGGTTCGAGCCGATTACCTGGGAAGAAGCAAACGCTGAGATTGCGGCGAAACTGAAAAAAGTTGTCGCTACGCACGGGCCGCAGACGGTATTTTACAGCCAGAACGCCAAACCAACCAGCCGTTATTATATGCAGCGCTTCATGGCTGCGGTAGGTTCGACGACGATTCAGAGCCATCACTCCATCTGCAGCACTGCGCGTGATGTAGCCTATAAATGGACGACCGGCGGTATGGCGACAGCGGACATCGGCAAGACAAAATTCATTTTGTTTTTGGGCCGCAGTTACGCCGATGGGATTTCGCCATCCGCTACCGGCAACTTGGCCGCGACACGGGACAAGGGGACTACGGTTGTCATTGTCGACCCGCGGCAAAATTCTTCCTGCGCATTTGCCAGTGAGTGGGTGCCGATCAGGCCGGGAACCGATTTGGCGCTGCTGTTGGCTATTGCCAATGTGCTGATTAAAGAAGAGCTTTATGACAAGCAGTTTATCGAAGAGTATACCGTAGGTTTTGACGAGTTCCGCAAGGCAGTTAAGGAATACACGCCGGAATGGGCGGCGGAAAAAACGACGATTTCCGCCGAAACTATCCTGTCGATTGCTCGCGGTCTGGGTAAAAATCGACCGGCCAGTTGTATCGAGCAGGGCTACAAAGCCCCAAATGGCGCTAACTATGCCAACGGGACCCAGACGTTTCGCGCCCTTGCCTGCGTGAACGCCCTGCTGGGCAATTACGGCAAAGATGGCGGAATGAAATTCCCCTCGGGACCACGTCTCGGCAACCTGGACAGCAAAGTCTACCCTGCGCCGACCAAACCGAAAGTTGCCCGCTGCGACGGAGTCGGGATCAAGGGCGAGTACCCGCTGTGCCAGACCAGCCAGGGAATTCCGCACATGATGCCGAAACAGGCGATGCTGGGCAAAGCCAAGGCCGGCTTCTTTTACAGTTTCAACCCGGTGCGAAATTCGCCCGACCCCATGTTCATGACCAAAGGCTATCGCACACTGGATTTGATGGTTGTATGCGATATTCAGTGGTCCGAAACCGCCATGGCCGCCGATTATGTATTGCCGGAATGCAGTTTTGCCGAGAGGGAAGATTTGCCGACGGGAATTTCCGGAGGTTCGCCCGGGGTTACGATGCGCTGCCAGGCGATTGATGTGATTCATCCGGAAACGAAACCGTTTGAAGACATCGTAACCGGCATGGCCGAAGCGATGGGCTATGAAAAATACTTCAATTTTAGCCGGGAACAGGTCGGCGCAGCGATGCTCAAGCCGACCGGCGTCACGCTGGATGATTTGCGGGCCAAAGGCACGATTATGTTCAAGGCGACTCCGCGCGCGTTGTCTTTCAACACCCCGTCCAAGAAAGTGGAGCTTTACTGCAAAGCCTTCGCCGATAACGGATTTTCACCGGTGCCGATCTGGGAACCGCCGCTGTCAAAAGCCGATAGCGGCAACTTTGTGCTGATTCACGGCAAACAGGGAATCATGTCGCATACGGCAACCGCCAATATCCCCAAGCTGCTGTCGATCGCCAAGACCTATCAGCTCGACCGGCTGTGGATTAACAGTAAGCGCGCCAAGCAACTCGGCATCA
>JBGSKE010000378.1:0-4988 GCA_041741355.1 Negativicutes bacterium
GTAATGGATAAAATTATAGCTAGTTTTGGCGCCGTGCCGGTTCAAATTCCAGTGCCTGAATTGTATGAAGCGTTGCAAAAAGGTACTGTTGACGGAGTGCTTATCTCTTTTGTGAGTGCCGGCTCGCATAAACTGGACGAAGTCGTGAAATATGCAACGCGCGGGCTGAATGTTTCCGGTGGAATATTTGGCTATGTAATCAGCGAAAAAACATGGAAAACATTATCTCCTGATATTCAACAGGCAATGCTAAAGGCCGCTGGGGAAGCTACCAAAAACTTGGGGGCCAGTATGGATTCATTGGAAGTTGAGGCGATTAATAATTTTAAGAAAAAAGGCATTCAAGTAGGGGAGTTGAGTCCGGCAGAACAACAGAAATGGATCGACGTTCAAAAGCCTGTCTTGGAGAATTGGGTCAAGAGTATGGAGGCTAATAAATTGCCAGGCCGCCAAGTCTTTGACTCATTAGTTCACAAAGCGAAAGAAGCCGAAAAAGCTTCTAAATAGAAGGGTGTGCCAAGGGAGAGTGGATTTAATGGAAAGCGCACTGGAAAAAATAGAAAATATTTTGGCACAGGTTGGCAATGTTATGTTGGCGATTATGACAGTATGGATTTTCTCTGATGCAATTGGTCGATATGCGTTCAATTCACCGATCCCCGGTACGTTGGAAGTCACGGAAGAATATCTGATGGTATTTGTTGTCTTTCTAGCGATGGGCTATACCCAAAGATTGGATGGTCATGTTCGGGCCGATGTTTTTCTTACCTATATGCCAACAAAGTCTTTGCCGGTGATACAACAGATTAACCGAATCGCAACTCTGCTATTTGCGATTATTGTCATCATAACCGGAGTGCAGCAATTTCTATCCGCAGTCGAACTTAAGAGTGTTTCCCGTGGTGTTCTCGCCTACCCGTTGGCGCCTGCATATCTGATCATGGTTTTGGGGATGAGTGTGTTTGCATTGCGTTTGATACTTGAGATCATCACCAGACCGGATAAAGGAAGGTGCGCCAAATGATTACCGGGATATTGCTGCTGTTTGTTTTGATCATCATCGGAATGCCGATTGCCTTTTGTTTGGGTGTTTCCGGAATCGTTGGGCTTTTTCTTGAGCAGGGTGTTGGGGCGACGATTGGAATAATTGCCACGACCCTGTTTCGTAGCGTGGCGAGTTATACATTGGTTACGATACCCTTGTTTGTGCTGATGGCGGAATTGCTTGACGCCACGGGATTGGCTCGGTTGGCCTATATTGCAGCCTACCAGTGGCTCGGACATTTTCGTGGAGGACTTGGAATGGCAACCATGTTTGGCGGGGCTGTGTTTGGCGCAGTCTCAGGCTCAAGTACGGCATCTACCGCTACCTTTGGCGCTATAGCGATCCCGGAGATGCGAAAGTACAACTATTCCGATGAATTCAGCGCTGGAACCGTTGCTATAGCCGGTACGCTGGCAGCGGTTATTCCTCCCAGCATATTGTTGGTTGTTTATGGGTCCCAGACCGATACTTCTATTGGCAAGGTGTTGATGGCTGGAGTAATTCCAGGGATTGTTCAGGCACTGTTGTACATTTTTGCGATATGGCTCTATGCGCTGAAATATCCCAAACAAGCTCCGGCTATTGCCCCTTTTACCTGGAAGGAGCGCTGGGAATCCGCTCTGAAAGTTTGGCCGCTGGTGATTATCGGCGTCAGCGTGTTAGGCGCAATTTATACGGGGATTACGACTCCGACGGAAGCAGCGGCGCTTGGGGCTGTTTCCACTTTCCTTGTTGGTTGCGCCACGCAAACATTAAGTGTTGCCAAAGTGAAAAAATCCTTTAACAATACGATTAAATCAACAGCGATGATTTTCACAATTGTAATTGGCGCCACGATTTTTACCTATTTCCTTACCTTTACAGGGATTTCTCAAGATGCAATTAACTGGATCAGTGCGATGCAACTCTCACCGTTGACCGTTCTGATTATGGTTATCTTGCTATACTTTGTGCTGGGTATGTTTTTGCCGGCAATGGGCAGTATGCTTTTGACGCTGCCATTAGTAGCACCGTTGCTATTTAATCTCGGCTATGATCCTATTTGGTTTGGCGTATTGCTGGTTATGCTATTGGAAATTGGGCTGGTTACGCCGCCGGTTGGATTAAACTGTTTTGTTGTTAGTGGAATTAGTGGAATACCGCTGGAAAAAGTGTTTCGGGGCTCCTTCTTCTTGCTCGTGTTTTCATTAGTCGGCATTTCGCTTATGGTTATGTTTCCGCAGATGGCGTTATGGCTGCCTTCTTTGATGAAATGATTTTGTAAGAAATAATGTGTTAAAAGGAGTTAAGGGCAATGATTGAAAAGATTGACCACATTACTTTCGCGGTTCGCAATCGACAGGAAACTGGGCAACGGCTGGAAAAAGTTTACGGGGCCACGTTCATGATGAATGTCGATAGCGAAGCCGGTCACTATACTTGTGATATTTACAGTCTGACCGATGGAATGATTATTGGGTTGCTGGAATCTAAGAGTGAAGATGGGTTTGTGGCAAAGCATCTGGAACGTTATGGTGACAGTCTGCAACATATCGGTGTTGACGTAGAAAATTTAGAAAATGCGATGCGAACATTCGGTGAACATGGCATAAAATATTCTCAATACGATGAAATTCCAGGTGTTCGAAAAGAAGTGCTGGTTTCGGCGAAAAATGGATTTGGCGCAGTACTGCAAGTTATGGAATGGATCGGAGAATACAAAGAAGCCAATTCCGTAGAACGGATGAAAAAGGCCTGGGATGGAAAGATAAATGTGTAAAGTAAATATATAGCGCGCAAAGGAGCAGATACAATGGAATGTAGCAAGAAAAATTGTTTGACACCAATGCTGGATCCCCAATCAATCGCAATTTTAGGCGCTTCTGCAAATGAAAAGAGCATTGGTGGAAGACCGGTTGCTTTTTTAAAAAAATATGGATTCGGGGGACTGATTTATCCAATAAACCCTAAGTATAAAGAGTTACAGGGGTTGCCGTGCTATGAATCGATCACCAGTTTGCCGCAAGCAACTGAACTGTTGATTATTACTATTTCCGCCAATGGCGTTTTGGCTGCGGTGCAGGAAGCCGCGCAAAAAGGAATTAAAGCTATTGTAATCTTTACATCGGGTTTTGCCGAACTGGGTGACGAAGGGCGTTTGATTCAGCAGAAAATTGTTGAATATGCCTTGGGGCAGGGGATTGTTGTGGCGGGCCCGAACTGCCAGGGATATATCAATCACTGGTCAAATGTGACCGCAACTTTCACCGGAGCTTTGGCCCGAAATAATCAGTTCATAAAGGGAAATGCGGCGTTGTGCTCCCAAAGTGGAGCAATGGGTGGAATGCTCTATGCGGTTGCGCAAGAAATGGGTATCGGCTTTTCCTATCAAATTACGACAGGCAATGAAGCCTCGGTGACAATGAGCGACTATCTCGAATATCTTCTTGACAGCAAGGAGACGGATGTAGTGGCTGCGTATCTGGAGACTGTGCAAAACGTGGCGGGACTCCGGCGCGTGGCTGATTTATCGATGCGCTTGTATAAACCGGTTGTAGCGATGAAGGTAGGCCGCTCCTCGGTGGGGGTGCAGGCGGCCGTGTCGCATACCGGGGCCATGACCGGAGAAGATCGCGTGGTTGATGCGTTTTTTCGGCAACACGGGATTATTCGGGTTGGCTCGACGGGTGAGATGCTTGATTGCATTACTGCGTTTCGAACAAAAAAACAGCTCAAGGGAAATAGGGTGGGAATTGTTTCGATTTCTGGTGGAGCCGGCGTGGTTATGGCAGACGCCTGCGAGGATGCGGGACTAGAAGTAGTACCATTGTCATCAAATACGGAAAACACGCTGCGGGAAATGATTCCAATTTTTGGTTCGTCGCGAAACCCGGTGGATTTGACCGCACAGGTCTTAACAGAATCGGATAATTTTTATCAATCACTGCGCTGTGTCGCTGAAGATCCTGCTGTTGACGCGGTCGTTGTGTTTATCGGTTTATTGGAGCATTTGCAGGATGTTTTGATACCGGCAGTACAAGCCGTGGACCAGCTGACTGATAAGCCGATTTTGGTGACTTGGCTTGCGAATAATGCGACGATTCGGCGAAGGTTCTTTGATAATCGGATTCCTCTTTATGATGATCCAACCCGATGTATCGGTGCGCTTGCCCAAATGGATCGTTTTCGCAAAAGTGTGGCTATGTATCAGCAGAGATTAGTGGAAGCTGATGGAAAGATGCGAAGCAAGCAGGATATTAGGCTGGAATTGTTGACGTCTGACCGTCTTACGATGGATGAAGTGCGTTCAAAGTCGTTTTTAGAAGGCGCCGGTGTTTCATTTGCCCGGGAGGAATTTGTTGTCTCTCTAGAAGAGGCGATTTGTGCGGCCGAGCGTATTGGCTACCCGGTCGTTCTCAAGGTGGTTTCGGCTGACCTGCCGCACAAGTCCGAGGTAGGTGGCGTTAAAGTCAATATTGGAGACGAAGCGGAGCTTAAGTCGTCTTTGGCGCAAATCTGTCAAAGTGTAAGCAGCAAGGTTCCCGAGGCAAAGATTGAAGGTTTTCTGGTGGCGGAAATGGTTGCCGACGGCACGGAGCTTTTCATTGGCATCAAGTATGATCCGACATTTGGCTGGGTTATCGCTACTGGGCTTGGCGGGATCTATATCGAAATTTTGAAGGATGTTTCCACCCGGATTTTGCCAATTACTCGCAGGGACGCGCAAACCATGCTGCGCGAACTTGATGGATATCGCCTGCTTGCCGGTGCGAGAGGAAAAGAAGGCCGAGATATTGACGCGGTCGTTGACACGATAATGGCCGTTGCCTCTGTTGCCGAGCAATGTGGCGAACAACTTTCGGAAATCGATATTAATCCTTTGATTGTTATGGATCAAGGCAGCGGAGTCAAGGCGGTAGACGCTCTCGTTGTCAAACGGTCCACTCCATCAGGGAAAGGAGGA
>JBGSKE010000379.1:0-6410 GCA_041741355.1 Negativicutes bacterium
GGGTAATCATGCCGGCCGACGTATTGACTACGATAATGATTCCCAGCACCAGCGGGTCCACGCCGAGATTCATCGCCAAGGGAAAGATGATCGGCGTCACCAGCAGAATGACCGCCTGCGTCTCTAAAAACGAACCCAAGAACAACAGAATAATGTTGAGCAGCAACAGGATCACCGTCGGATTATTGGAAATCGACAGCATTGTGCTGGCCACTTTCTCAGGAATCTGCAAGGATGTCAACAGCCAGGAAAACGAGGACGAGGTCGCGATGACAAACAAAACCACCGCCGAACTGACGGCCGCCTTCAGGATGACGTTGCGCAAGTCGGCAAAGGTAATCTCGCGAAAAATAAACATTCCCACGATCAGTGCATAGACGGTGGCAACTGCCGCAGCCTCGGTCGGCGTAAATACGCCGCCATAAATTCCGCCCAGAATGATAACCGGCATCATCAGCGCCAGCAGAGCATCCTTGCCGCTGACCAGAATTTTCTTCAGTGAAGTCGGTTCACCGCCGCGCAAGTCATATTTTTTTGCCAGCCAAAATACAATACTGACCAAGGACAGAGCAATCATCGCCCCAGGTACGATGCCGGCGACAAACAAATCGCCGATCGATGAATTGGTCACCACGCCATAGGTCACCATTGGGATGCTCGGCGGAATAATCACGCCAAGGGTACCGGCCGCCGCCGCCAGGGCCGCCGCCACATCAAGCGGATAACCGGCCTTGACCATCGCCGGGATCATGATCGAGCCGATGGCCGCCACCGTCGCCGGATTGGACCCGGACAACGCGGCAAAAAAAGCCGAGGCAATAACCGTGATAATCCCCAGCCCGCCGGGAATCGTACCGACCAACGACTTGGCAAATTCGACCAGACGCCGCGACATCCCGCCGGTTTCCATAAAGCCGCCGGCGATCATAAAGAATGGAATCGCCATGAACGGAAAAGAATCAACCGAAGTAAACATCCGCTGGGCCACGACCAGCGGCGGCGTCGGCATATCGCCCAAGAGCAGCGAGGCAATCCCCGACAATCCAAGCGCAACACCGATCGGCACATTGATGACGACCAGCCCGACAAATACAACAAACAAAATCGCTTCCATCGGCATTGCGATCAGCCCCCTTTCTTGGGCGAAACCGCCGCAGTCGCCGGTTTACCGACCTGCGCCATCATCTGGATGCTGCGCCAGTCCATCAGTACCGAGCCGACTGGAATCGCGCCATAGGCAAACCACATTGGAATCCGCAGTGACGGGCTGACCTGTTCGGTCGAAATCTGGGACTGGATAATCTGGAATGTATAGTAAGCAATCAGAACATTAAACAAAATAATAATCAGATAGCGCAGATAGTCAAAATATTTTCGCGTCCCTTTCGGCAATAGCAACAGAACCGCTTCCACGCCAAGATGAGCGTTGCGTTTGATGCCTAGGCTGGCGCCGATATAAGCGATCCAGACCATCGAATAGCGCGCGACTTCCTCGGCCCAAGGCAGTGACATCACTGTCAGGTAGCGAACGCAGGTTGCCACAAACACGACGATAACCATCAATGGAAACAAGACTAATAAAATGTATTCCTCTATGTTGTCAAGCCAGCGCGGCAATGTTCATCCCCCCTGAATGCAAGCTGCGGAAAATCAGGCAACGACGCTAAGCTATCGTCGCCTGATCCGCATTTATCCGAGTGTCACTGCGCAGATATTTGAGATATCCGGCTTATTTTTTCGTGCCGCGAACCTGATCGATCAGGTCTTTGCCAATATCCGCTTCAAATTTCTTGTATACGGACTCGGTTGCCTTTTGGAACAGCGCCTTGTCGGGAGTGCTCACTTCCATTTTGGCCGCTTTCAATTCATCAACCAGTTTCTTTTCGCTCTCGATAATGAAGTTACGCTCAAATGTACGGGCTTCTTTGGCTGCGTCCATAATTACCTTCTGCTGGTCAGGCGTCAGGCCTTTATACATTTTGTCGCTGATCATCAGCACGGCTGGCGAGTAGAAATGACCGGTCAGCGCCAGATATTTCTGTACTTCATAAAATTTGCTGGTTTTGATGATCAGCAATGGATTTTCCTGACCGTCCATTGTTTTTTGCTGTAACGCCGTGAACAGCTCGCCGAAAGGCATCGGCGAAGGATTGGCGCCCAATGCTTTGAAGGTTTCCATATGTACCGGGTTTTCCATTAGACGCATTTTCAGGCCGGCCATATCTTCCGGTTTATTGATCGGTCGCTTGGAGTTGGTCATATTACGAAAGCCGTTCTCAAAGAAAACGAGTCCCTTGATTCCTTTTGACCCCAGCGAGTCGAGCATCCCCTGCCCTACAGGGCCGTCGAGAATCGGATAAAATCTATTTCTGTCTTGCACAATGAACGGCAGGTCAAACACCATGAATTTTTTCGAAAAACTCGGTAGCGGACCGGTCGAAGTCAGACACATTTCCACGGTTCCCAGTGAAACGCCTTCGATGAGGTCACGTTCGTTGCCGAGTTTTGAGTTGCCAAATACCTGAACGTCGAGACTGCCTTTGGATTTCTCTTTGACCAGTTCGGAAAACTTTTTCAAGCCGATGCCGTAGTGGGAATCATCGGTCAACGTATGACCGACCCGCAGCACTTTCGCCTTGGGCGCTGCTGTTTTCGGCGCTTCCTTCTTGTCACCGCCGCCGCAACCTGCCAATGCAACAACTAAAGCCAGACACAGAACCAATACCATCCATTTTTTCATCCTCAAAACATCCTCCTCATTCCTTGTATCCGAAGCGGAAATTCCCCCCTTGTCGATTGTTAGCGTTACATCGCCTCCTTTACCTTTTTTCACATGCCTATTTTCGGATAACCGGCAACATATCTGGCGCATGCGTCAGAACTGTGACGCGCGCGCCGCTGCCTTTCTCCGCCAGAGCTGCATCCAATGCCGCCTGGGCCGTCGCAAAATGCCTGAATCCCAGCCGGGTCGCTTCCTCGGCGCAAATTCCGTCGGACACGATATACACGGTCTCGCGCTCCTTGACCTGCGCCCAGGCGATCGCCAGCGCCGCTGCGACTTCGTCATGCAATTGGCCGGCAGAAACCATCTGGCGAATTTCCGTAGATGAATGGGAAGTAACGTCCAAAATGTCGCAGTGAGTCTTGGCCACCCCTTCGTAACAAGGCGTAACCACGATAATAATCCCGCCGGCCTTGACAGCCAAATCTGACGGATATAGCGTTTTGTGCGCCTGCCAGAATTCCAGGTCGCAGGGATGTGAACTGGACAGGACTACATCCGCTGCTTCGGGAATCGCTACTTCATAGACTTGCGAAGCTCGCTTCACGCCCTCGCGAAAAGCCGCTTCCACATCGCCAAAAAATGCCTCGACCACCTGACCGTGACGATTGAGCACCGTGTTCAGAATCGTATTCAGCCCAACCTTGCGGGCCATCAAATCCAATTCTGTGCGTACGGGATTCTCCAACACGCCCAGATAGGACCTGGGCGCACGGACCGATAGCAAATGTGTGTACGCCGTCGTTTCTTCGCCGGAAACACCGGGTTGGACGATTTTGGCGCCGCCGGCGTAGCCGGGAATATGATGCGGTACGATGCTGCCGATACCGATTTTGAAATCGGCGTCATAGACTTCCTTGTTGATCAGAATGCGACCGCCATTGTCGGTAACACCGAGGTCCACCATTGCCGTTTCATCTTTGTACGGGTGGTTTTTGATCTGTACCCGCCGTACTGTTTCCGCGCCAAATTTAGCATCAATTTCCGACGGTGTCATAAAACGATGCGTCCCCAGGGCGATCACGATCGAGATCTGCTCGTCGCGCACTCCGGCTTGATTGCACTCGTCAAGCAAGATCGGAATCAGCTGGTCGGTCGGCGTCAGTCGGGTATTGTCGTCAGCAACAAACACCACTTTCTGTTTGCCGCGGACCAATTCCTGCAGAGAAGTCGAGCCAATCGGATTGGCCAGGGCTCGCCGAACTTCCGCCTTGATGTCGGCCACTGGCGGAATGTCTTTCGGTGAATACGCGCCAATCAAATTCGCTTCTGGGATCAGCACATCAACGGTTTTTTTACCATAGGGCAGACTGACTTTTCGTTGACTCACACTAGCCACCTCATTTTTGCAGTTTTAATCGCCGTGTCTCCGCCATTTTCGCGCCAAGCACGATGGACTCGTTGAGGCTGCGATGATCAGCCGTTCCTTTTCCCGCTTTGCCAAAAGCAGTGCCATGGTCTACCGAGGTCCGGATAAACGGCAGCCCCACCGTGACATTGACCCCGGTCTCAAAGCTCAGCACTTTCATCGGAATATGCCCCTGGTCATGATACATGCAGACCACGATGTCAAAATGGCCTTTGATCGCCGCCCGGTAGAAAACCGTATCCGGCGCGATCGGGCCGACAGCGCATATTCCTTTCGCTTTAGCGGCTTCGATCGCCGGTGCGATCTCCTCGATTTCTTCGGTACCAAACATTCCTGCCTCTCCAGCGTGGGGATTCAACCCCGCTACCGCCACCCGCGGCTCAGCAATTCCCAGCAACTTGCAGGATTCATCAGCCAGTTCGATCACTTTCAGTACCCGGGCCTGCTTGACCCGGTTGCAGGCTTCGCGCAACGAAACATGAGTGCTGACATGAATCACCCGCAGCGGCCCGCCGACCAGCATCATCGCATAGTCTCTGGTTCCAGACAAAGCGCCGAGTATCTCGGTATGCCCGGCGTAATGATAACCGCCGAGGTTCATCGCTTCCTTGTGCAGCGGCGCCGTTACTATCGCGTCGATCTGACCGGCCTTGGCCAGTTCCACGCCTTTAGCCACATATTCGTAGGCTGCTTTGCCTGCCCTGGCGTCAACAGTGGCAAACGGCAGATCAAGCGGCAAATTGTCAAAGTCCAGCACATCGATTACGCCCGGCTCTGTGCCTGCCGCGGCAAGCGAAGCGACCTTGCGGACTTTCAGGTTGCTGCCGACGATTCCTACTGCCCGCTGCATAATCTTGGCGTCGCCGATGACAAACAACCGACTCGACTGATAAAATTCCTTTTCCGCCAATGACTTGACGATAATCTCCGGGCCGCAACCGGTGGCATCGCCCATCGTGATACCTAATACGGTTTTTTCTCCATTCATTGCTTATCTTCCTTTCAATACACTCACAGAATCAACAATTGCTTTTTCACTGCCAAAAGCGCCGGCCTTTGTTACCACCCGCAGACCGGGACAGATGCCGCCGGACAGTTTCCCCAGCGGAATGCCAGCCGATACTTCAGCCAAAATCTCAATCGCGTTTACGTCAAGCGCCCGACAGACAGCAATCGCCGTATCACCGCCGGTAAGAAACAAGCCGGCCGGTTTTAACCCCACCAGTGCACGCACCACCTGTCCCAACGCTTCCGCAATCACTTCGCTGACTTGCTGGCTATCGATCCCTTTGCTCAGACCGGCCAATCGGGCCTGGGCAACCGAATCGACCGCCACGGCCGAAGCCAATAGCACATCCGCGCCTTGTCGCAGCCACTGTCCCGCTTCATCGACACAGCGGCCGATTTCGCCAGCTGAATCGGCAATCAGCGACTCCGCCTGCAACGACACCAACTGACCTTGCTGCTGGGCCAAAAAGTATTCCATTTGGCGATGCGTGACATTACTGACACTACCGGCCACGATCAGTACCGGCCCGGTTATGTCGGCTTTGACGGAAAATCCATCTTGCCGCGGCCAGCCCATCACAGCCGGAATCATTTCCGCCAAGCCGGCAGAGCCCACCCATAGTCCCGGCTGGCTACAACCAGCAATCGCCTGGGCAATCGAACGCAGATGCGTTTCAGTTGTTGCATCAAACGAAATCAGCTTCTTGCCTGCAGCCAGCAATTCGGCAATGCGCTGCCGGATCAAATCCGGTCCGCCGCTCACATCAGCCAAAAACACCTGCGCTACCGGGTGACAGGATTGCTTGCCCAGCAATTCCGCCAACACCGAATCATGTACCGGCGCTTTCGGGTCACGCGAAATTTCGCTTTCGGCAATCGGAACTTGATGCAGCAAATGCCAGCCCCCAGCGGTAATTCGCCCGTTAACCGGAAACGCCGGCACGACTGCCGCCCATTCAAATCCGAACTCCGCCAGGGCCGCATCGATTTCCGGCCCCAGGTTACCGCGCAGGGTCGAATCGACTTTCTTGAAGATCAAAGGGGATTGGCTTTGCCCGGCCGCGCTTTTAACCAGGCGACATGCAGCCTGGACTCTGGCGAAAGCTATCTCCCTAGCTACCGCGCGGCTATCGGTATCCAAAACCAGCACGTCAACGTCCGCCGTAGCGCTGGTTCTTACTGTGGAATCTCCCAACAGCACCTGCACCTTCATCCCATACTTGGCGAACTGCACGCCGGCGTCATTGGCGC
>JBGSKE010000380.1:0-16835 GCA_041741355.1 Negativicutes bacterium
ACGGTCCGCGCGTCGGTCCTGGCAATGATCATCAGGTCGGGGTCTGTTCGTACATCAACCGCCGCCTTGATTTTGCCGACCATCTCTTCTTTGGAGACGACCTGGCGGCCTGTCATGTGGCCGCACTTTTTCGGCGCCACCTGGTCTTCCAGTTGGATCGCCGCCACCCCGGCCTTCTCATATTCGCGCACTGTCCGCATCACATTGACGGCATTGCCGAATCCGGTATCTGCATCGGCAATCACCGGCACATTCACGGCTTCGACGATATTGGACGCTCGGGCGACCATCTCGGTCAGCGTCAGTAGACCAACGTCCGGTTTGCCCAGATGACTGGCCGCCTGGCCGTAGCCGGTCATGTAGACGGCCGAAAAGCCAACCTGCTCGATAATTTTTGCCGTCAGGGCGTCGTGCGCGCCTGGTGCGACGACAATCTGTTTACCTGCCATCATTTGTCTGAGCATTGTAGTTTTTCTCATATTTTTTTCTCGCCCCCAGCTAATAATCCGAATTGTTGTTTGGCAAATTGCAGCGCGTCATCGGGATATTGCTGCGACAACGCCCCCACTGCGAACATCAGGTAATCTTTGTCCATGATAAACCGCGGCTCTTGCGGCAACAGCGAAATCCCCGGATTTTTAAACGCCTGTTGCAAAATGAACTGGCGGTCAGCCTCTGAACTATGGGTAAAAATTCCGCCGACGGCAATCACATGGGTGACCCGGCGCAAATCTCGACCAATCGGCGTTCCCGGCACAATTCCCATCACGGGATTGAATTCCTGTGAAATATAGCCGGCGTGCCGTTTCAGGGCGACTTCGATCGCACTGGCGGCCAACGCCAGATCGAAAGACTTATCCCGTTCGCTGGTGCTGATATGTTCCGGGTTCTTCTCCAGCCAGGCCACGTATTCGGTCAGTTCGGCCGCCTCTTCGTCGCTTTTTCGTCCCAGCTTGGCCAGCACTCCCGCCGGCCCCACCGTTTCCACGATACCAGTAGCGCTAATCCGCAGGCCGAGATTGCCTTCAACCGTACGATAAGAAGGTTGCTTCTCGTTGGTCACCACCAGGCCTTTTTCCTCGATCGTCAGGTTTTCCAACTCTGGCAACACCGAATGAATATCGGTGGTCGCGCCGCCAATATCGACAACCAGAAAATCGCCCGCGCCATCCTGCGCATAAGTCCCTTTGGCGAGCAGTTCGGCCCCCATCAGCACCGCGCCCGGCGTCGGCGTCACTTTCCGGTTGGAGACGATATCGAGCAGCTTGTGCAACCCCTTGGCCCGGGTAATTTGCCGGATGAATTGCTCATGAATCGCTTCGCGGGCCGGTTTGACCTTCAGCTCATGAATCGTCGGCATCACATTGGGTACCCGGATGTGACCGATTCCCGCCGCAGCAAGGATTTCAGCCGCTTCGGCCTGGGCTTCCTTGTTGCCGGCCAGGATCACGACCGCCTTGCCCCGCGCCTGCACAATGATCCGGGCATTGCTGATGACCGAGTCCCGGTCACCGCCATCCGTGCCGCCAGCCAGCAAAATAATGTCCGGCTGGATTTCCATCAACACCTGCAACCGATACTCCGGTGGATCTTCGGAGCTGATGATTTCCAGCACCCTGGCGCCGGCGCTCATCGCCACTTCTTTGGCGGCTTTGGCCGTCACGCGTGGCATATAGCCGAGCGCAACCATTCGCAGGCCGCCGGCGGCGCTGCTGGTGGAAAATATCTGCGGCTCTGCTACAACGGTTACGCCGATTTCGCTTAGTTTTTGCTTCGCGGCAGCAATGCCGCGTTCGATGTCTTCTACGGTCGTCGATGCCTGCGCCCTGCCGATCAGGCTAAACTGTTGATCCGCCATATGGAAGGCAGCGACTTTCGTATAAGTACTGCCAACATCAAAAACGAGCAGATTTGCCTCCATAACCATCGCCTCCGGTTAGCCGTTGCGAACAAACGCATAGCCTTCCATCAGTCTGCGGGCGGTTCGCGAAAAAGCCACCCGGGTCAGCTGGCCGTCGGCAAACTTCGCTTCGACATCGATTACGTCGGCCGGATGGCCGATACGGATCAAGTCGATTGAATCGATATGAGGAATCGCCTCATGCACAATCGAACCGGGGATCTTGGCAGCTGCACCGGTGCAGGCGGTACCGGTACCTGGGTAAGTTTTGTGCAGCACCTGCATGAACATCATCCGCGACAGGAAATCGACCTGATCCTGTTCGATGGTCTTGCCTGACGTGAAATCGGTATAGCTGGCTCGCGGCGCCACAAAGGCAATCATCGGAAACGCCGGGACTTTGGCCGAGGCTTCAGCCGCATCCTTGGCCATGCCGAACAGAACGGCGGCCTTGGCACGGATTTCTTCCAGTAGTTTCAGCAAAACGTTATTGGCATTGACTTCCTGCGGGGTTTCCCGACCGGTCATGCCAACATCCTTTGCCCGGACAAACACGCAGGGATTGGATACATCAACCAGTGATGCCTGAATCGGACCGGCGCTGGTTTCAATCGTATCGACAGGGTTGCCTGTCGGCAACAATTTGCCGCTGACCGCGCCGACCGTACCGGAAAAATCCATCATGATCTTGGCGCCGGTGCCTGGCACGCCGTCGATGCTGCAATCGCCGCAAACTTTCGCCATGCCGTCTTCGGTAGGAACGTCGGCGATCAACATTTTGCCTGTGTTGACATTGTGAATCCGCACCCGGGTCATGGCGCCGGTGGCGGTTACCAATCCCTCGTCGATCGCGTAAGGACCGACCGCCGAAGAGATGTTGCCGCAGTTGCCGGAGTAATCGATGTAAGGCTGATTGATGCTGACCTGACCAAAAGTATAGTCAACATCGGCATCTGGATGAGTCGAAGGAGCGATAATCGCCAGTTTGCTTGTCAACGGGTCGGCGCCGCCGAGTCCGTCGATTTGCCGCACATCAGGGCTGCCAAAGATTTCGAGAATTATTTTATCGCGCCCGACCTTGTCCTGCGGCAAGTGGTTCGGCTTCAAAAAAACCGCCTTGCTGGTGCCGCCGCGCATCAGGGTGCAGGGAATCCGTCTTGAATCTCTCATTATAGTCCTCTCCTTTCCAGTTCGGCTTCCGCCCAGTTCACGCAGGCCTTGGGATCACTGCCTGGGCCGAAGAACGCATCGACGCCCAAGAAGTCTGTTCCTTCCTGCTTCATCTTGTTTTCATAGAACGCATGCTCTTCTTCTTTTTCCGCCACACGACCGCCAGCCATCAAAATCACTTTGTCGCGCAGGCCGAGTTCATTCAGTCGTTGATCAACCCGCGGGAACAGCACCATGCCCATGCCCAGCAGATTGCTGATGCCGATCATGTCGGCTTTTGCTTCGGCGGCGACCTCGGCCACCGTTTCCGGCAAATTCATGCCGCGCAGGTAAATGACTTCAAAGCCGGATTTTTCAAATGCTTCTTTAATGATATTGACTCCCATGACGTGAGCATCCGCGCCGACCGTAGCCAAAACCAGTTTGTTTTTCTTGGTCGGCTTTTCCACTTTCGGTACTTCGACGACTTCTTGCGTCACCGCAACTTGGGTTTCGTCGACTCCGAGGGGAGTGAAGCCCGGTACATAGCGCTTGATTCCGTCTTTGTCGCGATGTGTCAACACATGACGTTTCAGGTCCCAGCCGCCGGCCCGCGGGCAATCGAGCACCCCGGACTTGCCGGCGTTGACAATCTTGCCGACCAGGTCCTCCACGCCATACTGACGCCAGAATTTCTCGCTGATTTCATCGGGCGCCAAGCTGCGATCAAGCTGCAACGTGCTTTTCAGCACCGCCATCGCTTCATCGAGAATCTCGTTTTTGCGCACTTCAATGTACGGGTCCTGAATGTCGATCTGCACCGTATTTTCAAACACATTATGCGTGCCCCAGATCGCCTTTGCCATCGAGGCGCCAGTCGGAATCCCCACCGATTCAGCGGCTTTAGGCCGATAGAAGTTGGCTTTGCCAAGCTTGGCGCTGATCGCCATCCGGGCGAAATGCGCGGATTCGGCAATCAAATCGGCCGGCGGGTTCTGGAAAGTTTCCGGCACGACAATCAGGCTTTTGCTCCACATCGTTTCCCGGAACGCTTTCATCACCGCCAGGTCCGCCAGCAAATTATAGCCGGCTACATTCATCTGCAATGCACTCAATTCCTTGGGCAGGCCGGACAACACGCCCAGACCCTCGGCCAGCAGGCACATCGCCAGACCCATGCCGTCGGTGCCGCCGATATTGTTCAGATGCTTGTGCGACTCGATCTGGACAAACATCTTGTTCTCGGCGCATATTTCCAGCGCCTTGAAGCCATTGACCACTTTTGTCCGGTAATCATGGATGCCGCGGCCGCCAAAATGCACATGGATGACCGGGCCGATATCCGTGCCGTCAAAACCGGCGATCAAAGCGTTGAGGATCGACAGATGCGGTGTGTCGCCAGTGGCGTTGATCCGCATCGGGTGCACTGCGCCGCCGCCCATTTCCACCAGCTTGCGCTCGCCCATCGGGGTGATGCCGCCTTTGCCGCGCGATTGCTCGATCAGTTCGCGGCCAGCCAGCGGGTCGATGTGACGGGTTGCTTCGGAGTGGACAAAATGAAAGATCTTGGTACCGAGCTTTTCGGCCATCTCATACATTTCACAAGATTCTTTATAGGTTTCTTCGGCAGTCAACCGGCCGAGGATCGGGTTTTGAATCGGGATTCCCGTCTCCACCGCCTGTTGGCCCAGTTCGTAAATCCGGTAACCGCTACGGGTTACACCGCAAACTTCTCGCGGATACGGCGCCGGCAACCCATCAATTGACCCGTCCTTACCCACTTTCGGCATCGGTGCACTGAAAGCTTCTTCATAGGCCGCAACGCGGTCATAATCCTCGAAAATAATCTGCTTGGTTCTTTCTTGCATTATGGTTTCCTCCCGCTGCTTATGTTCAGTTCCTGACGGACCCGGTTGATTAGGCCGCCGGCTCGAATCGTCGCCAGTACGTTTTCCGACAACGGCTGTCCGTTTAATACACCGACCGCTGTTTGAATCTCGCCTGTTTCCAGATCGACACTCACGACTTCGCCGTTCTGCAATTTTGCGCCGATATCCGCCAGCATCACCGGCAAACCGATATTGATCGAATTGCGCCGGAAAATCCGCGCGAAAGAGTTGGCGATAATCATGCCGACACCGGCATTTTTGAGCGCCACCGGCGCTTGTTCGCGACTGGAACCGCAACCGAAATTCTTGCCGGCCACAATGATATCGCCGGCTTGCACCTGTTTGGCAAAATCAGCGACCTTGCTGCCAGCCATGGCAAATGCGGCCAGTTTTTCAGCATCCTCCGCCATGGCATAGCCCGGCAGGATCTGATCGGTATCTACATTATCATCAAAAATCCAGACCCGTCCCTGTAGCTTGTCCATTTCAGCCCACCTCCCGCTGCAAAGTGCCAGGCGAAGTAATTTTGCCGAGCACAGCTGTTTCCGCCGCCGTCGCCGGAGAGGCAAGATACAGTTTTGCCGCGCGATGGCCCATACGACCGGGGAAATTGCGATTCGTCGTGGTTACAATCGTATCGCGTTCCGTGCCAAGACCCTGATGCGCACCAAAACAAGGGCCGCAACCGGGGTTGGCCACTACTGCTCCGGCATCACGCAAAATCCTGGTCCAGCCGCGTTCTTCCATCGCATCCAGCACTTGCTTCGATGCCGGGATAATCAGGCAGTTCACATCCGGGTGCACTTTGTGGCTGCGCAGCACATTGACGACCTTTTCCATATCATTCAGCCGCCCGTTGGTGCAGCTACCCACAACGACCTGCGTGACGACAATGTCGCCAAGTTCGGCAACCGGGCGGACATTGGCCGGCGAAAACGGGCAAGCCGCCATCGGTTCCAGTGTAGCCAGATTAAGTGGAATCGATTCAGCGACATTGCTTTCCTTGGTCTCGCTGCCGAAACAGGCAATCATCGCGCCCATTTCGATTCCCATATTACAAACTGTCATCCGTTCTTCCACCGGCAGCTGTGCTATGCCAGGTCCGGTGAACAGCACCGCCTTATCCGTCAGGCCATCGACGCCGAACTGCCGCATCAGCGACAAGACGACATCTTTGCCGCTGACATACGGGCGCAGCTCTCCGGTCATAAACACTTCAATCGTCTCCGGCACTTCCAAATCGATCGTGCCGGTGGCCATCGCCGCCGCCAGTTCGGTCGAACCGACCGGGATCGCAATCACGCCATAGCCGCCAGCCGTGCAGGTGTGCGAGTCGGCCCCGACCAGAATCTGACCCGGTTGCAGCCGGTGCCGCTCAGAAATCAGCTGATGGCAGACGCCTTCGCTCTTGCTGTACAGCGTTACTCCATACTTAGCGGCAAAATCCTTCATGATCCAGTGCGCCGTCCGGGCTTGTACCGTCGCTGCCGGGAAAATGTGATCAATCACCAGCACTACCTTGGCCGGGTCAAACACCCGCTCGACGCCAATTTGTTCAAATTGCTGGATGGCAATCGGCGCCGTGACGTCATGGCTCAGCGCCAGATCGACCCGACAGCGCACATCCTGCCCTACGGTTACCGTTTGCAGTCCGGCTGCAGCAGCCAAAGACCGTTCAACAAAATTCATCTTTCCACCCCTGTTCGACTAATCCACGACTTCGATCTGCAACCGCTTGGCAATCGCCAAGGCTTCTTCCCGACTGGGAATCGCGTTCTTCAGCGCCAGTCTGCCGCCACCACGGTTATGCGCCGCGACCTGGACCATGCCGCCGGCGGCTTCAATCGTCACCCGTTGCATCTGCGGCTCATCCACCTGCAGAATCTCTACTTCGATACCGGCCGCTTCCGCCATCTGCATCACATCACGGTAGAGTTTGCTGTTATCCGTGCCGGCGCCATACAGGGCCGCCATCAGGATGCCTGGCACGTTGATGCCCCGGCGGGCGAACAATTCCGGGTATAGTTCAATTTTCACCTTTTTGATTTCGCCCTGGGTCAGATAGTGGGCGATACGGCCGGTATTGGTCGGCGAGCCGACCGCCTGACTGCTGCCGCCAACTACCGCTTCGCCAAACGGCTTGATAATCGAGTTGGCGCGGCGGGCCAGATCTTTTGCTTCACCGATCGCCTGCGTCACAATCGCCTCGATCCGCGCTTTTTCTTCCTGCTTAATTGCATCACCGATATAGGATTCGACCGCCTGGTTCGTTTTAAAGAAAGGCTCCATGTATTGGATGACCGTCGGTACGATTGCTTTCGCGGAAACCGGATGCACCGCCGCCGCCATCGCCACCATCACATCGACCGGTACCGTCACCGGGATGGAAGTGTGAATCGCCAGCTGAGCCGCCAGTTTGCCGATCATCACGCCGCCACCGATATGCGTGGCGCACAGGCCGGCCACCATCACCCGCGGTGTACACGGGTTGCCGATCGTCGGCGACAGAGCCAGCACGATCGCCTTGCGCATTTGATCCGGCGTACCGCCGCCCAATTCGGTGAATGCCGCCGCCGAGGCCGCTGCCCCAGCGCCAAAACCCTCCATGTTGCAGCCGGTGGTCGTTTTACCCACCCGGAATATTGTGCCGATTTTCAGCATGACTGCGGCAATGCGGGCCACTTGTTCGCGGTCGTCACCGAGTTCATCCTGCATCGCCCGGACAAAGCCGGTATAGGTGCAGGAATCGCCGGTTCCGGCGCAAGGCTCCAAGCCGACCGAATGATTGCCGACCTGCGCACTCAGGGTATAGGCCAACACCTTGTTGAGAAATGAATCTTCAACAATCCGGGCCGATTGATCGCCCACCAGTTCTTTGCCGGCAGTCCCCATCAGAAAACTGGAGCCGCTGGTGTGGCCGATTTCGACTGCGCACAAGTTATGGGCAAAAGACGCCAGAACAGCCGACATGACCTCTTCGCGCGTCATCTGATTCACTGCCATCGCTTCCGCCACGACAATATCGCTGACTTTCAAATCTGCCGCCTGCGCCAGTCCGATACAGTCGCCGATTGTCAGCTGACCCGGCTTCAGGCCCTGCTTTTTCATTAGTTCCAGTACGTCTTTCAAAGTCTTCACCTCATTAATTCTCTTGGGCCCGCACTTCCACGCCGGCCATTTCTTCCCATAGTTTGATCACAGCCGAAATATCTTCCCGACCATACCCTTTGGCCCGGGCCATTTCAAATATCTGCTGGGCCAACGTCGCCATCGGCAGCGGAATCGACAGACTTTTAGCGGTCTCTGTCGCCAGTTCGAGATCTTTATACTGCAAATCAATCGCAAATCCGGCCGCAAATTGATTTTTCAGGATAAAATTGGCAGTTTTGGCTTCCAGCGCATAACTGTTGCCTGAACTGCCCTTGATGATTTCCAGCATCATTTGCGGGTCGAGTCCCGATTTGACTCCCAGCACCAGCGCTTCGGCCACTGCCGCCATGTTCGCGCCAAGCAACAGGTTGTTGACCGCTTTCATCGCATCGCCGGCGCCGACTCCACCGACATGGTGGATCTTTTTGCCCATGCATTGCAGGACCGGTTCAATCCGTTTCACATTTTCCAGTTCGCCGCCGACCATGATCGTCAACGTTCCTGCAGTCGCGCCGACCACGCCGCCGCTGACCGGTGCATCGACATAACCGATACCTTTGGTGCTGGCCAGTTTAGCCATTTGACGAGTACTGCCCGCCGCAACGCTGCTCATGTCGATGATAACCTGGCCCGCACTACCGCCGGCCAACAGTCCGTTTTCGCCGGTCAGCGTAGCTTCCACGATTTTGGAATTGGGCAGCATGGTGATGATCACTTCCGTCGCCTGCGCCAATTCTTTGGGCGAGCGGCATTCTTTCGCCCCTTGCGCCACCATGTCGGCGACCGCCGCGGCGACAACATCAAACACATATAACTCATGACCGGCTTTCAGCAGGTTGACTGCCATCGGTTTCCCCATCGCGCCAATTCCGATAAATCCTATTCGCACCAGGTTCCCTCCCCTAAATTGATGTGAACAAGGAGGCGCCTAACCCAGTCGCCTCCGAGCGGACTGCCATAGTCCGACTTGTTCTCCATCATTATTCTTTTATCTATTGATTAAACTCTGAACCAATACGAGTTTAGCGTTGTCCGTCTTCACCTTTGATTTCATGCTTTTGTAAGCCGCCAATTCGCGGGTGAGGCCGTCCACCGGAAGTTACAACGACCGAAACCACAATCTCGTCCGCTTTGGGGGCATCATGCAGCCGCACTTCCATTGCGTCATAGTGGGAGCGAACAAAAGCGGCGTCTTTGAAGTGAACCGGCACATCGAGAGACGTCCCCGGTCCACCCATTTTCTTTGCCGAAGGAATGATTGCCTTGCCACCATTCACTGCGTCGCGCATCGGTTTGCCGAGTTTGGGGTGCAGGATGGCAGCGCCATGCTCCAACTCTCCGTCCACGCCGATAATCGCCCCTTTGCCGTAGCTTTCCGCTTCCGCAGGAGCAATCCCCATCGCTTCCACCGCTTTCTGCGCCAGGAAGCCGCCCAGGTACTCGCCAACGTCGGTCAATTCGCTCAGATCTTCGACATAACGGCCGGCAAAAGGATTCTTTATGACGGCGGATGCCGAACACTTCTTGATCGATTTTTCCAGAGCCTTTTGCCCGTCAGCCCGAACCTCTTCGACAACAACCACTACTTTTCTGATTTCCATTGTACTTCCCCCTTATTCCCTTTATTAGATAGTGAAGCCTCACTTGCATTTCCATTTAACTGACAACTAACTGAACAGCGCTTCCGGATACGACCGGGTCGACCCTTGCAGATGAAGCGTCGCTCCCTTGACGAGGCTCTTGTCCACACCATCGCGCAGACGGTCCAGTACCTGCTGCATGCTTTGATTGACTTCCTGCGGCGTCAATCTGCCGACCGTCTCGGTGACCATCAGCTCGGGAATATCGGTATCAGGATCAATCAAGCGAGCCAGGGTCCGCCTGACCGCCGGGCTGTCGATATAACTATCGTTTACCAAAGAAGTGGCGAATGCATCAGCGACGGCGCAAGATTTTGCCAACACAGTGACTGATTCCATCACGCCGCAGGTAAAACTGCGACCGCCCAAGCCGCTGGTAGCGATCCCGCCGACCTCATCTCCGGCTGCGAGCCGCAAGAGCTTGCTGAATCCAGTGCCGCCGATTTCCGGCATTACCCCGACTTTTGTCGTTTCGTCCGCCATCAGGCGAATGGCGACATCACCGCCATTATTCACCAGCACTTTGGTTGCCCCTTGTTGTTGCAACCAGTCGGCGACCTTGTCGGCAAACGTGCCGGCCACGGCCGCCATCGGCGTCAAGTCCCTGTCGCCGGTCGATTTCACCGCTTGCCACATCGTAATGGCAACCCCGGACAACGCGCCTGGGTCGCACTGGGCCCAACTGCGTTTCAACAACTTTAGCTGCGGCCCCAGTTCACTAAGGCAGGCAACAGCTACTTGGCCCGCATCGCGGCACAGAGCGGTCAGCGGTTCTCCATCCTTTGATGCGACAATCACCATCGATATCGGCCCGTAGTCCAGAAAAACCTTGCCCGGACCGACCTCGGTCAGCCATTGTGAATCCACGGGAATTATGCTTTATCCTTGATTTGATCTACTGTTCTGATCTGACTCATATGCCCGCCGATTGCTTCATAATCGGTTTTGCGCAACGTGTACTCAACCGGCGCCACTGTCGCCGGGGTCGGTACCCAGGTAAAGCCTTTGGTGACTACTTTTTCCGCATCAACCATGAAATTGATGCCACCACCTGGCAGCACATACGTCGGCGCACCGCCAATCGTCAACTTCACCTTACCGGCGTGAACCGCCCGCGTCAGGGCCAGCGGCTGGGTCGTAACCCCTGCCCGGGCGCTGCCGCCGGTGCCGCCGGTATAAATCACCGAGACCCGCGACTCCTCACAGTTATCGGCAATCCGGTTCACCAGCTGTTTTACCGGCTCACTCATTGCCAGCGAAGTAACCGTTCCGTCCGGCTGCACTTCAAACAACGCCGCCTTTTGGCCTGTAGTCTCCGTGACCAGGATTTTGATACCTGCTTTGGCAACAGTCATATCGACCGACTTGATTGCTTCAATCGGCTGTTCGATATGGGTGCCACCCCAACCATGCCCGTGTTCGCCAAAATAGCGGCCACGAGTGCTTTTTCGGGCGTTTGGAACCACGCCGCTCCAGCTCATGCCGACTTCGGCCCCGGCCAAATGTTCCGAGAACAAGCCGACAACATGGTGGTCCAGTATGATCGCTTCATCAACCACGCCGACGAAGTCTTTGGCAAATAGACCGATTGTCGCGCTACCGCAACCAACCCGCATTTTTGTATCGGCAATACCATTGATCACAGGCCGTTCGCCAGCCTGCAGTTCCAACGTCGCGCCGTCAGCCACCGTCAATTTGACTTTTTCGCCGTTGGCAAAGTCGACGATAGTCCGGGCCACGATAAATCCGTCAGCGCCGGTCAACAGATTGGCACCGCCGATGGAAAGCATCTTCGAGCCATATTCCTCTGTGTCGACCATACCGACAACCTTGCCATCCCGTTTGATTTTTGCCCCTTCGGCCCCGATATGGTAATTGGTGTCGATTTTGACTTTCACTCCACTGTAACTAAGCGGCGCTTCGGTGACGACAGTCACGACTTCGACCCCGTCGACAACGCCGGAAACAATATGCGGCGCCGGTTTGCAGCAAGGATAAGCCGTGCCGGCCCCTACTGCCGTAATCAACGGTTGAGAAATGGCCACATCATTTTGTTGGCGTGCATAATTCACAACCAAGGCCCGATTACGAACAAGTTTACCCTGTTGGTTCTCATAACGGCGACATGCGCCGGTAAAACCATCCTGAATTTCGCACTGCACCGGGCAGGAACTGCATTTAACCGTCCCGGCAGCCTGTTGGGCGCGGGAAATCGCCTGGAATTTACAAACACGGATACAGATATTGCATTGCACGCAACGATCGCTGGCGACTGCCTTGCGTTCGCTGAGGCTCAGCGCGCCGACCGGGCATTCCCGGACGCACATGCCGCAACCGACACAGGTCGCGAGATTTATTTTCACCATACTGGTTCACCTCATTTTTGCATCGATTACAGTTTAGGATTACGCACTGCCGGCGGCGTGTTGCGGCTGACTTTCACCTTGATTTCTCCGTCGATGATGACCATTGCCACACCAGGTACATCACCGGCTTCGATCGCTGAAAGCGCGTCAGCGCCAATCGAACCCATCGGCGCATCCATAATCACAAAATCAGCCTCTTTGCCGACTTCAATCATCGCGGTATTTAGTCCATAAGCTTTTGCCGTATTGCCTGTAGCCATTGCAATGCATTCGGCGGCGGCAATACCGGAAACGCTGGAAATTTGGCAGATGTTGCGCAAGATGCCCAGCGGAATAATGCCGGTGCCGGAAGGAGAATCATTACCGAAGATCAATCGTCCCAACTGCTTCTTCGCTTTCAGTTGCCGCGCCACATAATCGGCCACTTTTGGGTTGCCGCACTGAACAATCTCCAACGTAAAGTCGGTTTCATCGATCAGGCTATCCACTTCGGACGGAGCAATCGCGGTTGGTCCGCCATTGATATGGGACACGACCGTCGGTTTCGTTTTCATTACATCGTCGGCCGTAACTGTGGAACTGCCGGGAATCGAGGTCCCGCCACAGTGCATCTGGACCTTGAAGCCGTGCTTTTTCGCCCATTCGACCATTGGCGCGGCATCAGCCGGTTTTTTCACGCCGCCGAGTCCCACTTCGCCAACCAGCCAGACGCCGTTGGCAGCCATTTCTGCAAAATCCGCTTCGGTCAGACCTGGTTCCAAAATCACCGCGCCGGCATGCATTTTAACGCCGGACGGGCGGGCATTGTAATACGATTTACTGGCGACAACCGCCAACGCCTTGACGCCGGCGGGATCTTTCGGTCGGCCGGGAAAATGTGCTTCCCCGGCGGAAATCATCGTAGTAACGCCGCCATGCAGCGAACTGTCAATATAATCAAGTGTCTTTTGCCGGGGTGTGAAATCGCCAATGACCGGATGCACATGCGAATCGATCAAGCCGGGCGTAACTGTGGCGCCATTGGCATCAATCACTTTTAGCCCGGAATTTTGCGCAACCAGTTCCGCCCCGCCAATGGCGGCGATTTTTTTGTCGACAACTACGATTGTGTTGCCTGCCAGCACCGGACACTCTATTTTTCCACTTACAATTGTTCCAATATTGGTGATAACCATCGAGCTCATAATTTCTTCCCCCTTCGAAGTGTGGGCGGGCCTGTCCCCACAGGCCCGCGCCATCGCATAGATTCAGTTTTAGTTATCGAGTTTCATGTCGCCGTATTTGATCCAACCCGTTTTTCTCATGTATTCAGAGATCAGTATAGTCAGGATTGCCGGCAGGATAAAGTGCAGCATGACAACCTTGAATACTACGCCGCCAGTCATTCCCATCGCTTCAAAGGTGCCAAACTGTCCAACCAGACCGCTGGTTCCCATGCCGGCGCCAGCCGGGATATTCGTCATCGGCCAGATTGTAGTTGCAATCGGTCCCAGTATCGCCCCTGCCAATGTGGGGGGAATCAATATCCGAGGATTTCGCACAATATTAGGCACTTGCAGCATCGAAGTACCAAGGCCTTGTGAAACCAGGCCGCCCCAGCCATTTTCACGATAGCTGGCTACAGCAAAACCAACCATCTGGGCCGCGCAACCGACGGTAGCCGCGCCGGCCGCCAGTCCACCCAACTTGAGCATCATAGCAACGGCAGCGCTGGAAATCGGTGCTGTCAGGATCAAGCCCATCAAAACCGAGACCAAAATTCCCATCGGGATCGGCTGCAATTCAGTCGCCTTCATGATCAACGCACCTAGTGCGACCATCATGCTATTGATGGTCGGGCCAATGAAGACCCCCGTGGCAACGCCGGTGATAATTGTCACCATCGGAGTAATGATGATGTCAACTTTCGTTTCTTTCGATACCAATTTGCCGAATTCGGCGCCGATAACGGCGGCGACGAAACAGCCGGCAGGTCCGCCGAGCTTAGCGCCAGCCATCCCGGTAATCGTCGAAGCAAATATGACCAGGGGAGGCGCTTTCAAGCCAAATGCTACAGCGACGCCGATAGCCGGGCCCATCATCGCCATTGCCTGTAATCCATACTGTGTCAAAAAAGTTAATCCTGTCTTGTCGCCGAGGACTTTGAGAATAAGACCGACGATCAGGGACGAAAAGAGTCCGAGCGCCATTGCGCCTAGGGCTTCAATACCATACCGATGCAAAGAGAACACAATGTTCTTCCGCTGAAGAAAGCTTTGTTTTTCAGCTGCCGCAGGTGTAGTTGACATGGATTCATCCTCCTCTTTCTGTGTGACTGTTGGCAATGGTTATCCCTGGAGTTGCAGTTTGGCCAGTACTTTGTCCGCGGTGATGGGGAGATCAGTGATTCTGACGCCGATTGCATTGTAAACGGCATTAGCGATAGCTGCAGCCGTTGGAATCAGGGCCGGTTCACCGACGCCCTTTGCTCCGAAAGGCCCAGTCGCGGCAGGATCTTCCACAATGATCGCCTGAATCGGCGGGACGTCGAGCGAAGTGGGCAGAACATAAGTGGTAAAGTTTGCTGTCGCGACGTTTCCCTGTTTGACCTGGACTTCTTCCATCAATGCGTAACCTAATCCGATTGCACACCCCCCTTCAATCTGGCCTTCCACGTTTTGCGGATGAATGGCCTTGCCCACATCGTGGGCCGCGACGATTTGTATGACATCAACAACCCCGGTCTCCGTATCGACTTCCACTTCCACCACCTGGGTAGCGTAGGCGTAGGTCGCGTAAGGCCTGCCTTGACCTGTTTCCATGTCAAGCCCGGTCGTGTCGGGATTGAACCAACCATGTCCCAGCGAAAGCTTACCTTTGGCCCGGCATTTGGCGATGCAATCGACAATGCTGATCGACTTGGCGTCAGTTCCCGGAGTCAACCCCAGCGCGATTTGGCACTCGGCCTGGCAATCGACCATATCTTTCGATTTATCGGACTGAGTCCGCACCGTCAGCATCCGATCTGCAGATACAAGATCATTCACGCTGACCCCCAGCGCTTCCGCCGCAGCTTCGAAAATCACTGTTTTTGCCTGTTGCGCGGCCATTCGCACCGCATTGCCGGAGATATAAGTCTGACGGCTGGCGGATGATGCGCCTGCATCCGGCGTCACACCGGTATCGGCAGAAACGACCCGGACATCCTCAATCTTGACGCCGAGCTCTTCAGCGGCAATCTGAGCCAGCGCGGTTGTCGAACCTTGGCCGATGTCGGCGCAGCCGGTCAGTACCAAAACCGTGCCGTCATCCAATAAATCTACATAAGCGCCCGCCGGATTTGGCAAGCCAGTGTTGCCGATTCCATACCACATGGAGGCCATGCCGATTCCTCGTTTTTTCATGTTCTCCCTCCTACCAGTTCAATTCCATAGTCTTTTTCGCGCCAGCAACCGCCGCTTCAAGGGTTTCCACGATGCCCACGCTGTCTTTCAGTTCAGTGCCGGTACCGGTGAACGAACCTGGGCGCAGAGCATTGATCAGGCGGATTTTCAATGGCGATACGCCGAGTTTCTCAGCCAAGATATCCATCTGGCTTTCATGAGCAAAGGCGACTTGAGGAACGCCGAAGCCGCGCATCGCGCCGGCCTGCGGATTGTTGGTGTAGACTGTGTAGGCATCGACTTTCACGTTGGGCACTTCATAAGGACCCATCACGTGAACCGCCGAGCGGGTCAAAGTGCCCGGCCCGTAAGAGGCGTAAGCCCCGGTGTCGCCGATGATGCTTGCTTCAAACGCCAGCAATTTGCCGTTGGCATCGACGCCGCTCTTTAGTTTCATAATGAAGGGGTGACGCTTGACACTGTTGGCAATTGACTCGTGCCGACTGTAAATCATTTTTACCGGACGCCGCGTCGCCACCGCCAGTAAACCCAGATGCACCTGTACGGAAACATCCAATTTGCCGCCGAAGCCGCCGCCGGTCGTCGCTTGAATCACGCGGACCCGGTTGAGGCCGATGTTGAGATTGCGGGCGATTTCTTTCGCATCATAGTGGGGATTCTGGGTGCAGACCCAGACCGTAACGACGTCGCCGTCCAGTTTCGCCACGCCGGCTTCCGGCTCAATATAGGCATGTTCGGTCATCTGGGTTTGATAGTCTTGTTCCACCACGACTGCGCATTCAGCAAACGCTTTGTCCACATCGCCGCGACGAATCTTACGCACAGCCAACACATTTCCCTTGTCGTAGATTTTCGGTGCGTCATCCTTCATCGCCGCGACGGGATCAAACACCGCCGGCAACGCTTCTACTTTAACTTCAATCAAATTCAAGGCCTGTTCAGCAATTTCCTCCGTCTCGGCAGCAACTAGAGCAATAGGATCGCCAATCTTGCGGATTTTTTGGCCATTTTTCACTAAAACCGGCTCATCCTTAATGATAATTCCGCTGCTGTTTGAGCCGGGAATATCATTCGCCGTAAGCACCTCTACTACACCCGGCAACGCTTTGGCTTTGCTAATATCAACCGACTGTAAAACGCCGTGGGCAATTTTACTGCGCAGCGTCTTGCCGTAAATCATGCCGGGAAACTGAATATCGGCAGCGTACTTTGCTACGCCGAGGACTTTGTCGACAGCATCCAGCTTCTGAACAGAATGGCCGATTACTTTGTAATCACTCACGGTCTTCACCTCCGCCTTGGCACGCCACTTTTTCGATGGCGTTGACGATTTTGGTATAACCGGTGCAACGGCAGAG
>JBGSKE010000381.1:0-2301 GCA_041741355.1 Negativicutes bacterium
TCAGGGGGTGGCGGTCAGCGTCGCCAGTAATGGCCGCGAGGCTGTTGAAGCCGTTTTGCAGGCAATGCCTGCAAATCCGTTTGATCTGGTACTGATGGATTTGCAAATGCCCGACATGGATGGGGTTTGAAGCCACCGCCATGATTCGCAGGCATTGTCTCACGTTGCCGATTATTGCCATGACTGCCCATGCGATGGCTGAGGAGCGGGAAAACTGTCTGGCCGCAGGTATGAATGATCACGTGGCCAAACCAATCGACCCGCATGCGCTGTTTGTCACGATTGCCCGCTGGGGCGCCGGCGAACGGAACCCGGCAACTGCGGCAATTTGTCCGGCGACGCCGGAGGGAACGCCCCGGGTTTTGGATAGCCAGACTGGCCTGAAACGGGTAGCCGGCAATGTAAGTCTATATCACAAACTGCTCCGGCAATATGTCAGCGGCCAGGCGACTGCGCTCAGCCGGCTGCGCGAACAACTCGACGCCGGAGAACTGGAATCCGTGGGTCAGTTTGCACACAGCCTCAAAGGCGTGTCCGGCAATATCGGCGCCATCATAGTAACCGAACTGTCTGCCGCGTTGGAACTAGCCATCAAAAAACAGGCGACGCCAGCCGAGTGCTTAGCGCTGCTGCAGGAACTGGAGCAGCAGTTCGTTCTACTGAGTCAGGCAATTTTGCGCTATCTGCCCAGCGAAACATCAAGGGATTCCTCGCTGCAAGCCGTACTGATCAGCCCGGCGCTACGGGCTGAGTTGCAGCAACTGAACGAATTGCTTGCCCATAATGACGGGGAGGCGTTGGACTGTTTCGACCGTCTGCGGCAGGAACTGTCCGCCAGATTGCCTCGAGTTGAATTTAGCGAACTGGAACGGCAAGTGTCCCAATTTAATTGGGAGTCGGCCCAGAACCAAATTGCAGCGTTGCTGGAAAAGGGAGAGTCTTGATGAACGAAGCAACCCCAGTGGTATTGGTCGTGGATGATGTGCCCGACAACCTGGCGCTGGCCAATTCACTGCTTAAACCCTATTACAAAGTTAAGTTGGCCATCAGCGGCGCGGCGGCGCTGAAAATAGCGCAGGTCGAACAGCCCGACCTGATCTTGCTGGATGTGATCATGCCGGAAATGAATGGCTATGAAACTTGTGCACAGCTGAAGGCGAATCAATCGCTGCGACAAATCCCGGTGATTTTCCTGACGGCGCTGGGTGAAGTCGCCGATGCGGAACAAGGATTTGCTCTCGGCGCGGTTGACTACATTGTAAAACCGTTTACCCCTTCGTTGCTGTTGGCACGGGTAAAAACTCACCTGAGCCTGAGAAAGGCCCAGGCGACACTGCGTGATCGTAACGAGCATCTGGAAGCAGAGATTAGCAAAAGGGTGGGCGAGATTGCGCTGTTGCAGGAAGTCGCCATCATGGCGCTGGCTTCGTTGGCGGAAACTCGCGATTGTGAAACCGAAGCCCACATCCAGCGTACGACGCAGTATGTTCGGGAGCTGGCCCAGTATTTGCAGTCGCAGGCGATATTTCCCGACCTGCTTACGCCGGAAAACGTGGACCTGATGGTAAAATCGACGCCACTGCATGATATCGGCAAAGTCGGTATTCCCGATATGATTTTGTGGAAACCGGCCATGTTGAACAATGAAGAGTTTGAGCTGGTAAAGCGGCATCCGGCGATTGGCCGCCGGGCGATTGAAGGGGCGGAAAAATTATTGGCGACACCGGATTCGTTTCTGCGGTTTGCCAAAGAGATGACCTATTTCCATCATGAGCGATGGGACGGCACGGGCTATCCGGACGCGCTGGTCGGGGAAGCGATTCCCATATCGGCCCGACTGATGGCGCTGGCCGATGTCTATGACGCCTTAATCAGCCGCCGCGTATATAAAAAGCCGATTTCGCATGAACAAGCTGTGAAAATCATAAAAGGTGAAGCAGGAAAACACTTCGATCCGGTTGTGGTTGCGGCGTTTTTGGCGCTCGCCGAACGCTTCCATGAGATTGCGCTGCAATTCCCGGATTAACAGCCAGCGCCAGGGCGGCGCCGGACCTAATTTTGCTGAAAGTGAGTTGAGAACATGAGGCTACTTCAGACAAGGCGATGGCTGTCCTGGATCATTTGCGCCACGCTCCTGCTGGTTCTACTTGCGGGCTGTGGCGGCGACAAGAAACCGGAGCCAGCGAAAACAGGCAAGATTGTCGTGTACAGTCCCGTGAATGACGAATATCTGCAGAAAATTGCTACTGAGTTTGCCAAAGACAGCGGCATCCAGGTTGAGACGGTGAAACTGAGCGCAGG
>JBGSKE010000382.1:0-3092 GCA_041741355.1 Negativicutes bacterium
CGCCTGCATTTCTTCCGGCGACAGCGCCAAACGGGTGATGCCGGTTTCGCCCCGGCTAAAGCCGGAAACCGTTTCCATCACATGCAATACCCATTCTCTGTCCATTTTTCAACACTCCTTACCTTATAAACAGTTTCCGTAATTTTTCACCTTGATTCACGGCATCAGGAAAGAAATCAACATCAGCACAAAAATGCAACCCGCAGCGATGCCGCCAATGTAGAGCGCCGTCCGGTTCAGTTTGTTCATTGCCTCCCTGTTATGGAGTCGTTTTCCTTTGCCGCGGGCGATTGTGCTCATGATTCAGCCTCCTTCTATCTGTGATCAACAATGATCCGTTCTTGCTGGAATAGTTCAAGATATCTCGCCAAACCTCCTGCAATCGCCGGCAAATATCTCACTGACTGCGGAATAGCCTGCTATAACGTCCTGCTTTTGCCATCAGCTCTTCATGACTGCCCATTTCGACAACTTGCCCCTGATGCATAAACAGGATGCAATCCGCTTTGACAATTGTCGATAAACGATGGGCAACAACTAGCAAAGTTCTTTGCGCCGCCGCTTTTTCCATGGCCTGTTGGACCAGATGCTCGGTATGGCTGTCGATGCTGGAAGTGGCTTCATCGAGAATCAGCACATCGGCCGGCGTGGCCAAGGCCCTAGCAAAGGATAACATTTGGCGTTGACCAGACGACAGGCTGGAGCCAAGGTATCCGGCCTTCGTGTCATACTGCTGAGGCAACGCTTCGATATAAGGCGCGATATTCGCCGTGCGGGCGGCCTCTCGCACCTGGTTGCCGGCGATCAACGGGTTAAACAGCGCGATGTTTTCGGCCACGCTGCCTTTAAAAATATGGACATCCTGAAATACTGCGGCGACCCGGTGTCGCAGCACCGTCAGCGGGATATCGCGAATATCTCTGCCATCAAGCAGTATGCGCCCGCGTTGCGGTTCATAAAAACGCAGCAGCAGGCTGATCAACGTGGTTTTCCCTGAGCCGGACAAACCGACTACGCCAAAAAAACTGCCGGCAGGCACAGTGAAACTAACCTCTGACAATACCCACTCCTCTGCCTCATAAGCAAACCAGACATCTTCAAAATCGATCCGCGCCGGCGTCAATCGTTTATCTAGCGGTTCCGCCGTTTCATCAGGCGCCGGTTCGGTCAGCATTGGTTGAATCCGTTCTGCCGCAGCCAACGCCGATTGCAACAGATTGTATTTTTCCGCCATATCTTTGATTGGCCAGAAAAACTTTTCCATATAGCGGAGGAAAGCAACAATTACGCCGATTTCAATCCCTTCCAGCCTCGCCTCGAGCCCGCCTGAGTAAATGACCAGCATCACCGCCGCAACATACAACAGGTCAACCAACGGCCTGAATGCGGCAAAAGTTCGCATCTCTGAAAGTCCCGCCTGCAAATACTCGTCATTGACTTGCCGAAAGCTCTGAGCAGTGTTTTGGAAAGCGCCGAACGCCTTGATAATGCCAATTCCGTTCAAGCGTTCTTGAATGAAAGAATTCAGCGCGGCAGTTTTTTCCCGCACCAGCCGGTAGGCGCGGCGGGCGTACTTTTGGTACCCCGCTGCAATCAAGATCATAAACGGCAGGATGATAAACGAAGCCAACGCCAATTTCCAATGGATCACCAGCATTACGATGACAATGCCGACCAACATCACAGTATCGCTGGCAAAGGCAACGATCACATCAGTATACAGGTCTTTCACGGCATCCGTATCATTGGTCACCCGGGTCACCATGCGTCCTACCGGCTGAGCTTCCAGTTGGTCGATGCGTTGACGCAGGATGTGGCGGAACACTTTTTCTCGCACGGCCAGGATTACCTTCTGTCCGGCGCGCTGCAGCAACAGGTTTTCATAATAGGAAAGCGACAGGCTGGCGACAATCGTGCCCAGATACAGCAAAAACAAATTCAGCAACCCTGCGGAATCTTTTACGGCAATAAAATGGTCAATCGCCACTTTCATCAGATAGGGCCGGGAAAGGTCCGCGGCCGCATCGGCCACCATCAAGGCAAATGCCGCCGCCAACAAATAGCGTACCGGATAAGCCAATTGCCAGAGCGATTTCAACAAAGATCGGTCGACGGACAAGGCGCGCGCGCCTTGATTTTCGTAGTCGCGGCCGCGATAATACATACTCATGGCAAATCACCGGCAGCAAGCTGCTGTTCATACAATTTATAATAGAGCCCCTGGTTCGCGATCAGTTGCTCATGCGATCCTTGCTCGCAAATACGTCCTGCATCAAAGACCAGGATGAATCGGGCATGTTTTACTGCTGCCACCCGCTGTGAAACAATCAGCGTCGTCCGGCCCGTCTCGAACTCACGCAGATTTTCCACCAATTGATTTTGCGTCTTATAGTCAAGTGCGGCAAAAACATCATCCAGCAGCAAAACTGACGGGTCGCGAATCAGTGCCCGGGCAATCGCCACTCTTTGTCGCTGTCCGCCGGACAGTCGAACTCCTTTTTCACCGAGTAGCGTGCCAAACCCTTCCGCCCGGGCATCAATATCTTCCTGTACGACTGCGCGCCTGGCCGCTTGTTCAATCCGGACTCGATCAGCTCTGCTGCCAAAGGCGATATTTTCAGCGATCGTCATTGAAAACAGCGCAGCCTCCTGAGGCACATAGCCTATCGCCGCGCGTAATAGCGAAAAATCATAGTGATTAAGATCAACTCCGTCAATAAAAACAGTTCCGTCCGGAACCGGATATAAGCGCAACAACAGGCGTAACAATGTCGTTTTGCCTGAACCCGTCCGACCGACGATCCCCACGGTCGCACCAGCGGGAATCTTAATCGATACGTCTGACAGACTAGGAGTTGCCGCCTGCGGGTATTGATACGTCAGGTTTCGCAGTTCAATCGCGCCGGATAACTGCGAATCAGTGTGCGCCTCGGCTGCCTCGCCAGGTTTTTCGCAGCCCGGAATCGCCAAAAATTCAGCAATCCGTTTGTGGGAGGCCAAACCGCGTTGAACTGTGTTAATCAGGTAACCGAGCCCCATGACCGGCCAGATAATCAAGCCCAGATAGCCGGTGAACGCAGTCAGTTCCCCAA
>JBGSKE010000383.1:0-7489 GCA_041741355.1 Negativicutes bacterium
CGCAGTGTCAATTGCAGCCTTGTCAGACCCTGGTTACACACATACGAGCCATGCCAGGGAGAAGTGATAATCCGCTGCCACGGATCGGACGCCGCCGCAACCGAGCTGGAAAATCGGGGCACGCCGACGATCAAAGCCGCCAACAGCACTGCGAACAGCAGGAAACGAAACAATCCTGATTTTTTCACCTGCGACTCCTGAAAAGCAAACTTGCTTTACCCTATTTTTTTAACTAATTCCCTGTTGCCCGGCAAACTCCTCCCGACCGCTTCCCAGGGTCGGGCAGGAAACTACGAAACTCGCAGCCATTCATTATCTTCACTCTTTGCGAATTAAAGGCATAAAGAAACACCGCCCATTACCCGGGAGGTGTTTCTTTATGCCTGACCGTATGTCTGACCTTTATGTTTTAGCTTTCTGCGCTCTGCCGAGAGCATCCGCCGCCAGAATTGCCGCATACACCGACTGGACAGTCACCACAAACGGCTCGTTGTGAATCGTTTCGCCGGCGGTGCAAGCTTTGGCAGCCACTTGCATTACCTTTTCCTCGTTCGCCTGCACGACGCCGAGGTCCGCCAGGCAGATCGGCAATCCCACTTCGCTGCAGAATTGCAACACTTCATTCAACTCCTGACGCGAGCGATTTTCCAGCACCATCTGCACCAAAGTGCCAAAAGCGACCTTTTCGCCATGATAGGCTTGGTGTGTTTCCGGCAGCGCCGTAAGGCCATTGTGGATCGCATGCGCCGCCGCCAGGCCGGAGCTTTCAAAGCCCAGTCCGCTTAGTAGCGTGTTCGCCTCGACAACCTTTTCTACCGCTTCGGTGGCGACACCCTGTTCCACAGCCAGTTTCGCCAGATAACCGTACTGCATCAAAATATCGTAGCACAACCGGGCCAGACTGAGAGCAGCAGTCGTAGAGGACCCGCCGGGCAAATTGCCGGCAAACGCCTTGGCGCAGGCATCGGCTTCAAACCAGGTGGCCAAGGCATCGCCCATCCCCGACACCAATAGACGAACCGGCGCTTTGGCGATGATTGCCGTATCGACGAGCACCAGATCGGGGTTTTGCCGAAACAACACATACGATTCAAACACCGCTTCGGGGCTATAAATAACCGAAAGAGCGCTACACGGCGCATCAGTGGCCGCAATCGTCGGCACCACCGCGACCGGCAACCCGGCATAGTGTGCAGTGGCTTTGGCCGTATCCAGCGCTTTACCGCCACCGACGCCGATTACGATGTCGCTGCCGCTCTCGCGGACCAGCGCGACAAATCGTTCGATTTCGGGCCGGGTACACTCACCGCCGAAGGTTTCGAATCGAGCCGCCAGACCCGCCCGGTTCAGGCTGGCTTCGATCGCGTCGCGCACACTGTTCAGCCCTTTGCGACCGCCAAGCACCAACGCGCTGACGCCGCGTCCTTTAAGATGGTCGCCGATTTCCTCGATCGCTCCGGCCCCCTGAACATAACGTCCGGGCGCAATCAGTATTTTGCTCATGAGTTCCCCTCCATACAGCGTTTTTTTGATTAAAAAGAGTTTCGCTGCCCAGAATGGAAAACCCTTTGCGAAAAAAGCTCAGCGCCGCTTCGTTTTTGCCGTAAATCGACCCCGTACTATTGTGGGTTCCACGCAAGCTGGGGCCAATTGCCTCATATCACACCTCTTGAAGTACTGCTCCCGCCGGAAAAAATAAAGACTCCGCATGATCAAAGATCACCGGAGCTCTAGGCTCTCTCTGCAAAGAAAGAATTCATCCCTTGCTTTCCGACAAGGCCTTTTCGATATGCGACCAGGCTCGCCGGGCAAAAACGGTCCGCTTGCCGCTTTCGCGGGTCCGCTCCTTGATATTGGCCATCAGGGCATGGCTGACATAGTCAATCAACACAATAATGCAATCGATCTGTTGCGGAATATCCAGCATACAATGATTCCGTTTGCGGCCTGAAACATGGATGATGCTGGTGTAGCCGACTGCCTGCAGTTTGGCGGGAATTGCGCCCAAATGATCGCCGCCGATAACTAACACGGACATATAGGACCCTCCTCGTCAATATAAAATATTGATATTAATTTTCATTTGTTTAGTGAATTTTATCGCTTATTTATTTTGTTGTCAAGCGCAGATCAACAATCGCATCCTTGCATATTTTGATAAAATAAACGTTTTAGCTTCATCGATTTGGCGCAACCCTATTGCTCTCGCGACTCCTTCCTTGACACGCCATAACAATTCAGCTATTCTCTTAATGATATTAAATTCCATTTGATTGATTGCCCATAAGGAGAACTGCCTGACAGAAGCCCTTGTTGATATTTTAACAAAGGCTGATAACTTTTCCTTATTAGCACAACTCCAACCCACGACCGACAGGTAATTACTGGTCATCGCGATCGCGCGGATTTCTGCCGTCGGTCATCTTAGCTGTGATATAATTTTTGGCATAGAATTAATCTCATTACGCAATGGAATGGAGCGATAATATGACTGATATGATTGAATGGTTTGCCCAATTTTCACCTGTTGTCCAAGCTCTGTTTGGTACTCTGTTTACCTGGGGAGTTACTGCGCTGGGATCTGGGCTAGTCTTTTTCTTCAAATCGATCAATAAGACGGTTTTGAACGCAATGCTTGGCTTTGCAGCCGGCGTAATGATTGCCGCCAGCTTTTGGTCGCTCTTGTCGCCGGCGATTGAAATGGCGGAGTCGTTGGGACAAACTGCCTGGATTACCGCTGCTGTTGGTTTTTTAGCCGGCGGAGCTTTTTTGTGGCTGGTTGATATGATACTGCCGCATCTGCACATGGGCCTGGAAACGGAAGATGCCGAAGGAATCAAAACCAGCTGGCAGCGCAGCGTGTTGCTGGTACTGGCGATCACCCTCCACAACATTCCTGAAGGGTTGGCGGTCGGAGTGGCGTTCGGGGCTGTCGCCTACGATTTGCCGTCCGCATCGTTAACCGGCGCTATTGCCTTGGCGATTGGCATCGGATTGCAAAACTTCCCGGAAGGAGCTGCTGTTTCCATTCCCCTGCGGCGGGAAGGGTTTAGCCGGACGAAAGCATTTATTTACGGACAAGCCTCTGTCATCGTCGAACCGATTGCCGGCGTGATCGGCGCCCTGGCAGTGATGTCGATGCGTCCGCTATTGCCGTATGCATTGGCGTTTGCGGCCGGCGCCATGATCTATGTCGTGGTGGAGGAACTGATTCCGGAAGCGCAGCGCAAGGAAGGCGGCAGCTCGACCGATGTGGCGACGATTGGCTGCATGATTGGTTTTGCGGTAATGATGATTTTGGACGTAGCACTCGGCTGAGCGTTCAAATCTTGGGTGAACTGCCCAAAATTTTAGCAGCTAAAAAACAAAACCATCGGCCTCCGCCGAAGTAATATTCTTGTCGAAATTTCGACAAGAATCTCTATTGACAAAAAGCATCTTCAATAATATCATCATCTTGTAATGATTACAAAGTCACAATATTCATTTTGCATGTTGCATGAAAGAAGTAGTGAACATGGTAATTATCGATTCCTTTGCCCAAAAATTGCTGGATCGAAACATCATCCCCTCGCATCAGCGGGTGCTGATCTTGAAATACCTGGTCGAGAATCAGTGTCATCCCACTGTCGACCAGATTTTCAGCGCATTGCGGGGTGAGGTCCCCACTTTGTCGAAAGCCACCGTATATAACACGCTGAATGTATTCATCGAGGCGAAGTTGGTCAGGCCGCTTTCCATCGAGGACAATGAAACCCGCTACGATATCGTGACGGTGGATCATGGTCATTTCAAATGTTCAATTTGCGGCGGCATCGTTAATTTCGCGGTAGATATCGACCGATTCGTCGCAGCGGATCTACAGGGATTCCGCATCACCGCTAAAAACGTCTATTTCAACGGCATCTGCCCCGCATGCCATACACAAACAGAAAAATAATGAAGGAGATGATTTCATGAGTGCAGACAGCAAGTGCCCCGTAACTGGGATGACCAAAAAAGCCATCGCTGGCGGCGGCACAGGCAACCGCGATTGGTGGCCGAATCAACTGAACCTGAAGGTTTTGCACCAACATTCCGCCCTGTCCAATCCGCTGGGCGAAGACTTTGACTACGCCGCAGAATTCAAAAGCCTCGACCTGGCTGCGCTAAAAAAGGATCTCTATGCTTTGATGACCGACTCCCAGGATTGGTGGCCAGCCGATTACGGCCACTATGGTCCGTTATTCATCCGGATGGCCTGGCACAGCGCCGGCACCTATCGTTTTGGTGACGGTCGCGGCGGCGGCGGTTCGGGCAACCAGCGTTTCGCACCGCTAAACAGCTGGCCCGACAACGTCAACCTTGACAAGGCGCGCCGCTTGCTGTGGCCGATCAAGCAAAAATACGGCAGTAAGCTCTCCTGGGCCGACCTAATGATCCTCGCCGGCAACTGCGCGTTGGAGTCGATGGGGTTCAAAACCTTCGGCTTTGGCGGCGGCCGGATTGATGTGTGGGAACCGGAAGAAGATATTTATTGGGGCTCGGAAAACGAATGGCTGGGCGACAAACGCTATTCCGGCGATCGGGATCTAGAAAATCCGCTGGCTGCCGTGCAGATGGGCTTGATTTATGTCAATCCGGAAGGCCCGAACGGCAATCCCGACCCGGTCGCTTCCGGCCGCGATGTTCGCGAGACTTTCGCCCGTATGGCGATGAATGACGAAGAGACCGTCGCTCTTGTCGCCGGCGGCCACACCTTCGGCAAATGCCACGGCGCCGGTCCGGCGACCCATGTGGGACCGGAACCCGAAGCAGCCGGTCTCGAAGAACAGGGACTAGGTTGGAAGAGTAGCTTCGGCAGCGGCAAAGCCGGCGACGCGATCGGCAGCGGCATCGAAGGCGCCTGGAAGCCGAACCCGATCCAATGGGACATGGGCTACCTGAAAGTTTTGTTTAAATACGAATGGGAATTGGTCAAGAGCCCGGCCGGCGCACACCAATGGCTGGCTAAAGGCGTGGCCGAAGAAGATATGATAATCGACGCGCACGACCCGACAAAAAAACATCGGCCGATGATGACCACTGCCGACCTTTCGCTGCGCTACGATCCGATTTACGAACCGATTGCGCGGCGCTTTCTGCAAAATCAGGCGGAGTTTGAAGACGCTTTTGCCAGAGCCTGGTTTAAATTGACTCATCGCGACATGGGGCCGCGTTCGCGTTATCTCGGACCGGAAGTTCCCGCCGAAGACTTAATCTGGCAAGATCCTGCGCCGCCGGTAGACCATGAACTGGTCGACGCACAGGATATCGCCACCCTCAAGCAATCGATTCTCGCATCGGGCCTGTCTATCTCGCAACTGGTTGCCACGGCCTGGGCATCCGCTTCCACGTTCCGCGGTTCCGACATGCGCGGCGGAGCAAATGGAGCGCGTATTCGCTTGGCGCCGCAGAAAGACTGGGAAGTAAACCAGCCGGCCCAGCTCAAGCTAGTCCTGGCGGCGCTGGAAAAAATCCAGCAGGAATTCAACAGCAGCCAAAAAGGCGGCAAAAAAGTATCGCTGGCTGACCTGATCGTTTTGGCAGGCGCTGCGGCAATCGAACAGGCGGCCAAGAACGCCGGCCAAAATCTGTCAGTGCCGTTCATGCCGGGGCGCACCGATGCCTCTCAGCAGCAAACCGATGTTGCGTCGTTTGGTGTGCTGGAACCCAAAGCCGACGGATTCCGCAACTACCTGAAAACGAAATTCAGCGTATCTGCCGAGGAAATGCTGATTGACAAGGCGCAATTGCTGAAACTGACTGCGCCGGAAATGACGGTGCTTGTCGGCGGGCTGCGCGTGCTGAATACCAACTACGGACAGTCAAACCACGGCGTGTTCACCAAGCGACCGGAATCTTTGACCACTGATTTCTTCATCAACCTGCTCGACACGACCGCGGCCTGGAAACCGACGCCGCAGGATGAAAATGTATTCGAAGGTCGCGACCGGGCCACCGGCGAACTCAAGTGGACCGGAACCCGCATCGACCTGATCTTCGGCTCGAATTCACAACTGCGGGCTGTCGCGGAGGTCTACGCGGCGGCAGATTCGCAGGCGAAGTTCTTGCAGGATTTTGTTGCGGCCTGGAACAAGGTGATGAACGCTGATCGCTTCGATTTGGCGTCTAATCGCTGAAGCAGTTGGCACCGGCGTTTTGCAGCAGCGGTTATTCTTGACATTGCGCCAGCGAGCAGTTTATGATAGTAACGGCGGTAAGCACCGCTGAACTCTGCTGAAGCAGAGATTAATGAGTCCTGTGGCGAGCTGCTAAAACTTGCCGATTATTACAATAGCGAGACCCGATTGCTGAAGCAACCGAAATCGATGGCCATGAAGGCTGTCGGTTTCGGTATTTTTTTTGTGAAGGAGGTTTTTTATGGGCGCGCTGGCTCTGCGCAACGGAATTCGCGGCGCAGTATTGATCGCCGTCGGCGTTTTGGCGCCAATGTTGTTTCACGCCGCCGGCGGCGCCGGGTCGGTGTTTTTGCCGATGCATATTCCTGTCTTGCTGGCGGGACTGTTGCTCGGTCCGGCCATTGGTGCGATCGTCGGCGTGCTGACGCCGATTTGCAGTTCCCTGTTAACCGGCATGCCGCCACTGTTTCCGGCTCTGCCGATCATGGTTCCAGAATTGGCGGTGTATGGCCTGACGGCCGGTCTGCTGCGGCCTGGCAACGGGGTGATTGCGGCGATGGTCGTGGCTATGCTCGCCGGCAGAGTGGCAGCCGGGATCATGGTTTTGCTGTTGTCCCAATTGGTGGCCTTGCCATGGACGCCATGGACTTATTTGATTGCGACTGTGCTGAAAGGTGCGCCGGGAATTATCGTACAATTATTGTTTATCCCAGTGGTGATAAAACGATTGGAAGGGTGGATCAATTCATGAGGCTGCGAATATGGGTCCAAACGGCCTGCGTATTTTCGATGCTGCTTACCACACCTGTTAGGGCGGCCACGGAGATTCCAACCTATGATATGCAGGAAATTGTCATCGTTGGCGAAGCAACTAAACTGCCGGTGCAGCAAGATACACTCAATGTGCGTCATATTAATCCGGCGAAAACCGCGACGCTGCCGGAAATTCTCAGTCAGACGACAGGGATCGATATTCAGCTGCGCAGCGCGGTGGGCGACAATCAGGACGGCACTGTGAAATTGCGCGGTTTTGATGCGCGGCGCTTCACGGTGTTGCTGAACGGTCGCCCGGTTAATTCAGCAGGTGTCATGGGTGGTCAATATATCGATTGGAACACGATTCCGCTGGATACGGTGGAAAAAATCCAGATTATCAAAGGGGCCAAATCCGCTGCCTATGGCAATACGCTGGGCGGTGTTATCAATATCGTAACCAAGGAAAAACCGTCCGGCGGCGAGGCGACTGTCGTAATCGGCGATCAGGGTCGTCAGGGATATTATGTTCGCCAGGGAGGCTCGAAGGGCAACCTGACATTTGATGTTTACGC
>JBGSKE010000384.1:0-3379 GCA_041741355.1 Negativicutes bacterium
TGCTGCGCGATGGTGTCGGCGATGCGCAGGGCCTCCATCAGCTCGCTGAACACCGACCGTTCGGTATAGCCCCAATAATATTGGCTGAGGTCATCGCCTTTATCCGGTTCGGTGATATTCTCCGAGATAAAACAGAGTAAAAAATCTGCTTCAGCGATGCCCAGTTGGAACCTGTATTGTGAGATTTCCTCCGCCGCGAACCGCTCCGCCTGCTGACGCAGGCTATCAAAGTGGGGTTGACCGGAAACCAGAATCCGTTCCGGGGCAAACCCTTCTTGAATCATCGCCGCCCGGACCTCATCATCCATCACCAGAATCCGGCTTGGCAAAAACGGATGTTGCTTATCTTGTTCATACAGTTCCTGCTCCACCAGTTTATAGGCTGAGAAGCGAATGCCGTAATTAAACCAATGATCGAGGATCGCAAAGCTGGGGATCGCCAATCGTTCGGCCGCCTGCCACAATAGCTTCTCGGCAAAATCATCCGAGCCGGTGGCGGTAATCAGGAAGTCGGGCGCCAGCTGTTGCAGAAACCCGGCATAAGAATCGACCGACATCTCCGGTGCTGCCGCAGCCAAATCCAGGCCCGCCTGCCCATAAGCCAGATACTGTTTCAATGCGGCGTCTTTTCCGTATAACAAAACTTCATGGCCCCGCTCGGCAAGGATCGGCGCGAGCGGTACGACGGCATTGGCGCCGCCGGGATCGCGGGCAAACAACAGAACTTTCATGAACGCAACAACCCCGTTTTCAGCGTTGCCAGCGCAGCGGTCAAAGGACAGAGCAGCGGTTCGCCCAAAATTAAATGATCGTGGATATTTTCCATCGCAAACTGCATCGCCCGGTCAAGCCCGGTGGTGCGTATTGGTTGCGGCTGCATTTCCGGCGTGCCGGGAAAAATCGGATTCTCGCCCAGCATATATTCCTGGATCGATAAGCCGGAATCCAAAATCCGCAATCGTTTTTGTTCAAATAGCAGATCCATTTCAAAAATCCAGTAGGGATTGCCAGCAAGCGACTGGATCGTGAACAGACCGCCGTCGGCAAAAGTCATCAGTGCGGACCGTTCTTCGTCGACGACACTGTCAGTCAACTCCTGCGCACCATTTGCTTCACCCAGCCAATACTGCAACAGATCAACCATGTGAGAGCCGTTATGCAAAAAACCTTTGACATAAAAGCCTGACCCGGTCAGGAACCGGCCATAACTGCCGGAGGCGATCGCCTGTTTCACAGCCCGGAACTCGGGCACAAAACGGCGCAGATAGTTGACCTGGATTTCCGTCGGCAAATGGCGATACAGTTCATGGATCGCCTGGGCATCCGCCCCGTTGAGCGCCAGCGGTTTTTCACAGAAAATCAGTCGGGGCATATACGCCGCCAGTTCTTTCAGCACTGCTGCATGCGTTTCGTCCGGCGTTGCGACGCTCACCACATCTATCGGACCGTCCGCAAAAGCTGCCCGTACATCCGCGTACGCTTGGCCGCCCCATTTCGCCGCTGCCTGCTCCGCCTGCGCCAAGTCCCGGTCGACAAAACCGATCAGCGTAAATCCCGGCACTGACAGAAAGCCGTGTGCATGGGTCAAGATTTCTTTGGAGTCCGGCGCATCGTAACCGGCAGCGATTTTACCAGCGCCGATGATCAAAGCCCGCAAGGGCTTATGCGTCTGCATCGGTCTGCTGCCTTTCCGCCAACGCATCTTCCGCGTATTTGCGTTTCACGTCCCGGGTCAGCGCCAGCAGTTCCGGTTGGCGCCGCAGCAAATTCACCACGTCAAATGCCGAAAAATCCGGCTTTTCCGGTAGCAAAGCCGTGAAGATCGCCTGAATCAGCCGGTAATCTTCCGCTGTGTCCAGTGTGACTTCCAGATCCGGCTGATAAAGCTCCGGACCGGCTTCGACATAGTGAATCCGGTATCGCTCCGGGTGCGAATAAATATATAACGAAACATGTTCATGGTCGACCGGATTCTGCGTCAGTTGGTCTACTTCCGCCAGTACCGCCGTGGGAAAAACCTGCACTTCGAATCCCACCGGGTAGGGGCGTGGTCCGGCCACATTGGCGACATAATCGTACTGACCGGCAAAAAAGGTTTCTATCAGCTGATCGACATGCCGCCAATCGACGGCCGGACAATCGCCGGTGATTTCGATGATCAGTTCGCCTGACACCGAACGCGCCGCGCCCAGGACCCGCGCCAACACATCATCTTCACTGCCGCGAAAAACACAGCAACCGATACGTCGGCACAGTTCCGCCACCGGATCATCGGTCGGCCGATCCGTTGTCGCCACCACGACTTCATCCAGATAGCGGCTGCGGCGCAATCGTTCCACCAATTGCTGCAGCGCCGGTTTTCCCGCCAGATCCAGCAATACCTTGCCGGGCAGGCGGGAAGACGTCATGCGGGCCTCGATGGTGGCGACGATTTTTTGCGGCTGGCTACGATACATCCTACGTCCTCCTCACTGCTAACGAACCAGATTCCAGGCCAGCGGCGTGCCCCGGCAGATATCTCCGGCCGCCCGGCGGCCGATCACCTCGTCGTAATGCCGCGGCGCCAGTCCATAGCCGGGCCGGATACTACGCAAGTTTTCCGCCGTAAATTCCTCGCCGGCTTTCATGTCCCTCACGATAAACAAGGAACGTCGGAACGCGACACTGCCCTCTTCGGCAGCGGACACTCCATAGTGAACTTTTCCCATCGCCCGTTCCACCGCCCGGATATCATCGCGCATCTGGCGAAACTCAGCCGGTTCCATCGAAAATGCCGCATCCGGGTTTGGAATGGAGCGACTGAGACAAAAATGCTTTTCAATTACGCAGGCGCCCAGCACCACCGCCGCCACCGCCGCCGCCGATCCCAGCGTGTGATCCGACAGCCCCACCGCCACGCCGAATGTCTCGGCCAGATGCGGGATCGTACGCAGATTCATGTCGTCGGGCGGGGCCGGATAGGCACTGGAGCACTTAAGCAGGCACAAATCGGGATTGCCGGCTTCACGTACCGTCCGCACCGCCTGTTCGATCTCGCCGAGCGAGGCCATGCCGGTGGAAGCGATGACCGGTTTGCCCTGGGCCGCGATATAACGGAGCAGCGGCAAGTCATTCAGTTCAAATGAAGCCACCTTATAGGAACTGACGCCAAGTTCGGCCAAAAAATCGACTGCCGTCCGGTCAAATGGCGTTGACAGGTAGTCCAGTCCGACTTTGTCAGCCTCTTCCTTGATCCGGGCCAGCCAGTCCCACGGCGTGTGCGCCTCCTGATAAAGATCGTACAGGGTTCTGCCTTTCCATGGTCCCTCGTGAATCGCGAAATAATCGTTGGCGCAATCGATTGTCAAGGTATCGGCTGTGTAGGTCTGGGTTTTGATAC
>JBGSKE010000385.1:0-6582 GCA_041741355.1 Negativicutes bacterium
ATACTCTCGCAGCACATCTGCCAAATCCATTCTTTCCGACATCAACATTCCTCCGATTTACTATTGTTTACCCTAAAAAACCTGCGGAACAAATAGCGTTCCGCAGGTTTTCCTGTTGCATCGCAACGAATGAAGTATAGCAAATATGCACAGAAGATGCAATGCAATGCAAAGGGAGGCAAACGCAGCTCATTTGCTATTATAAATTAATAAGAATATAATAAAATTATAGAATATACAAAAAATATATTTTTGTCAAGATGTAGTGGAGAAAATTCGCAATATCTTGGGAGTGCAAGCTTACTGAACGGCTATGTAGTATGTAGGAGGTTCTTCATGAATACAGGCGTCGGTCAATATCAAACCAGGCTCAAAAATGTCGACAATAGTTTTCGGGAACTGTTCCAGCGACACCCGACCAATCCGATACTTACTGCGAAGCAGTGGTCGTATCCGGTCCACACGGTGTTTAACCCAGGAGCGACCATGTTTAATGGCAAGGTTTTGTTGCTGGCCAGGGTGGAGGATCGACGGGGCCATTCTCATCTGACCAAAGCGATCAGTGATGATGGCATAACCAATTGGCAGATTGACCCGGTGGCCACGCTGGAGGCGGATCCGGAAAATCATCCGGAAGAAATATGGGGTATTGAAGACCCGCGGATTGTCAGACTGGACGAATTGAACAAGTGGGCCGTTATATATACGGCTTATTCGCGTAGTGGCCCTTTGGTTGCGATGGCATTGACAGACGATTTTGTCAAGTTCGAACGGATTGGTCCGATCATGGCGCCCGAGGATAAAGATGCCGCCTTGTTTCCCCGCCGAATCAACGGGAAGTGGGCGTTGATCCACCGCCCGATCGTTGCCAACTATGTGCCTGGTGCGCACATGTGGTTATCCTATTCCGATGATTTGAAGAACTGGAGTGATCGCCGGGTGTTGATGCATGCCCGCCGCGGCGGCTGGTGGGATGGCGGCAAAATCGGCCTCGCCGCGCCGCCGCTGGAGACCGCTGAAGGATGGCTGCTGTTCTATCATGGAGTCCGTAAAACCGCATCCGGCTCAATTTATCGAATGGGGCTGGCGTTGCTTGATCTGGAAGAACCGTCCAAAGTGCTGCATCGGGGTGAAGAATGGCTTTTTGGCCCGACCGAATGGTACGAACGCCAAGGCGATGTCGCCGATGTGGTTTTCCCCAGCGGCTGGGTACTGGATGAGCAGACTGGTCTGCTGAAAATGTATTATGGCGCCGCTGATTCACACATCGCCATGGCAACAGCCTCGGTGAACGATTTGCTCGCATACATCCGGCAATGCCCGTCGTCGATAGAGCAAGATTTGTTATCGTATTGAAAGCGTATTGAAGCTGAATAAGCTGTAATCGATAGGAGCTGGTACCCAGGGTTGTTTTATGCCAACGCAATAAAATGCCCTGGTTTTCTTATGTAAATCTTGTCCTGCTATGCTAATGAGTTTTGTCTGAAATTAGCGTAGGCTGTAGACAGGCTATCGATCGCTTAGTCCGCCGTTTGAGCTGAATTGAAAAGCGGCGGTATATTTTGGACAAGGTTGAAAAAAGGGAAACTGACAACAGCTTTGGCAGGTTGTTGCAGGGAAAGGCGGCAAATATGAATAAACAAAACCGAACAAAGGATATTGCGTTTTTGAGCACGTATCCTCCCCGCGAATGCGGTTTAGCAACATTTACCGAAGATCTGGTAAATGAAATCAGTAAAGCTGGCCGGATCCGACCACATGTGATTGCTGTCAGTGCTGGCAGTGAAACATACGATGATCCGCGCGTCGCATTCAAACTTAGCCAACATGATCGCAGCAGTTACTTCAAGACGGCGCAATGGGCCAATACCCATGTCGATTTGCTGGTCATCGAACATGAATACGGAATTTTTGGCGGCGAATGTGGCAGCTACATTCTCGACCTGGCCAAGGGGCTGACGATTCCTTTTATTGTTACGACGCATACGGTATTGCTGGAACCAGTGCCAGCGCAGCAGAACGTGTTGCAGGAACTGGGCAGGCTTGCCACCCAAGTGGTAACGATGGCTCGTAGCTCGATTCCTATCTTGGCAGGTACTTACGGGATTGCGCCGGAGAAACTGGCGTTCATTCCTCATGGGGTACCCGACATGCAGGTAGAATCGCGCGCGACATTGAAAACGGGCTACGGATTGAAGAATAAGCGGGTTGTCAGCAGTTTCGGCCTGATTAGTCCGGCTAAAGGGATTGAATATGGCATTGAAGCGGTTGCAAAAATCGTGCCGGAGTACCCGAATCTGATTTATTTGATTCTCGGCAAGACGCATCCCTGCGTGAAGGCCAGCATGGGCGAAAGCTATCGACAAAGTTTGCGGGATTTGGCGCAAAAGTTGGGTGTACAGGACAATGTGCGGTTTATTGACAAATATCTGACTAAACAGGAAGTGATCACCTATCTGCACTTATCCGACATGTATCTGACGCCGTATCTTTCCAAAGAGCAGGCGGTCAGCGGGACTTTGGCCTATGCGATGGGGTGCGGCAGAGTCATCATATCGACTCCATATCGTTATGCGGAGGAAATGCTGGGGGAAGGGCGAGGCTTGTTGGCTGAATTTAAAGATGCGGACTCAATGGCAGGCTGTATCCGGACCGTTCTCGGCAATCCGACGGAAAAAGCGGCGATGGAACGCAAGACGCTGGCGGTTGGACGGAGCATGATTTGGTCTGCAGTTGCCGCGCAATATGCCGAACTAAGCGTAAACATCATTGAAACTGCGGGAAATCGAGCGCAACAAAATGTTTGGCGATTGGTCCGTCCCACGACAGAGGTCGCGAAATTGTTGAGCGGTTCTGTCGGAGAAACTGAAATGAGGGCAGGAACATGAAACAATCTGTGGCGGAGTTCAATGCAGCCCACATTTTTCGTTTAACCGATGATACAGGCATGTTTCAGCACACTCGTTATAATGTGCCGGACTTGTCGAAGGGTTACACAACCGATGACAACGCCCGGGCATTAATTATGGCCATCATGCTTTATGAAAAAACCGGCAGACAGGAAAACCTAGACTTGGTTTACCGTTACCTGGCGTTTATTATGCATGCACAGACGGAAGACGGCTGTTTCCGCAACTTTATGACCTACGAACGGCAATTTACTGAAGCGCGGGGATCGGAAGAATGTTTCGGTCGTTGTTTGTGGGCGATGGGCTATGCACTGATTTCGATGGCATTGCCGGAAGGCGTTAGAGATGCCTGCGCCAGTGCAATAAAACGTTCGTTACCCCAGGTGGCAAATCTCAAGGCCCTGCGTGGACAGGCCTATGCGCTTATCGGCCTTGGTTATATTACCGGCGATGAGAGTGCGGGTCTGATTGTCAAGTTGGCTGACGCCATTGCCGTTCGTTTTGAACAGGGCGCTTCCAATGTTGACTGGTGCTGGTTTGAAGACAGTCTTACTTATGATAATGCATTACTGCCGTGGTCAATGTTCGCAGCGTATCAGAAAACCGGACAGGAACGCTTTCTCGATATCGCACTCAAAAGCATGGCGTTCTTCGATCAGAACGCTTTTCGCGACGGATTTTTCCGCCCGGTCGGCTGTAATGGCTGGTGGTTGCGGGGAGAAGCAACGGCTTTGTTTGATCAGCAGCCGATCGAGGCGTCCATGTCAACGTTGGCCCATCTTGTGGCGTATGAAGTCACCGGCGATGAAACAATGTTGCGTTTTGCCAGGCGAAGCCTGGCTTGGTATGCGGGAGAAAATTCCTGCCATAAGAGCATGATCGACCCGTCAACAGGCGGCTGCTATGACGGGATTATGGCTGAGGGGCTGAACCTGAATCAGGGCGCTGAAAGCATCGTTGGCTATTGCATCGCCAGCCTGGCGATGGAAAGTATGGCCGAAGCTGTTGATGCCGATACCGTTTATCGTCCTTGGGGGTTTTTCACCGTTCTCGGCGCTGCACTTGGCTACAAGATGAAGCGAATTGTCGTGAATCCCGGGCAGGTGCTCAGTCTGCAAATGCATTATCATCGCAGCGAATATTGGATTGTAATCAGCGGCATGGCCAAGGTGACTGTCGCCGACAACGAGTTCATCCTCAATGAGAACGAAACGATCTTTATACCCAAAACCATCAAACATCGACTGGAAAATCCCGGCAGCCTGCCGCTCGAAATCATCGAAGTGCAAAACGGCGGCTACCTAGGCGAAGATGATATCGTGCGTTTTGCCGACAAATATGGTAGAGTCGACAAAATTGCGGCAGGCCTGACGGCACCATAAAAATTAGCAACCTTGTAATTTCGCCGCGGATATGCCCCCCCAAAGGAGGCCCCAATTATGCAGCCGATTGTTAAGCGATATTCAGGCAATCCGATTCTGACCAAACACGATGTTCCCTACGCAGTGCAAACTGTGCATAACGCCGGTATGGTTAAAGTCAAAGACAAATACATCATGTTGTTTCGTTCCCATCTCGACAACGGCCGATCCATCATCGGCCTGGCTGAAAGCTCAGACGGCTATGCATTTACCGTGCGCGACCAACCGTTCATTACACCGGCCCAAGCAGGCGTATTCCGTGAATACGAAGCGTTTGGCGTCGAAGATCCACGAATTTCCTGCATAGAGGGCGTATATTACATTACCTACAGCGTCTATTCAAAACATGGCGTGCGGATCGGTTTGGCTAAAACAACGGACTTTTCCACAATCGAACGAATTTCGCTGATTACCGAAGCCGACTATCGCAACGTCGTGATATTTCCGGAAAAAATAAACGGTCGCTACGTCCGTCTGGACCGACCGCATTCGGCAATTTCACCCTGGGCAATCTGGGTTAGTTATTCCAAGGATCTGATCTATTGGGGCGAATCAGAATTAATCATGCTGCCGGTGCCCTATCACTGGGACGAAATGAAAATCGGTCCCGGCGCTACGCCGATCAAAACCGAGCATGGCTGGCTTTCCATTTACCACGGCGTATTTCCCACCATGGACGGGGCGATCTATCGGCTGGGAGTTGCGCTGCACGACCTGCAAGACCCGGCGAAAATCATTGGTGTTGGCGACAGCTGGATATTGCAACCGGAAGATCCCTGGGAAGTGACCGGTTATGTTCATAATGTGGTGTTTACCTGCGGCGCGATTGCCGAATCCGATGGCAGTGTCAAAATCTACTGGGGCGGCGCCGATTCGGTCATGTGCGTGGGAACCGCCCGGATCGATGACTTGGTGGATCGCTGTTTAAACCACAGCCGACCGGCGTTGCCATAACCCGTCTTGCATCAGGCAAGTTGCAAAATTTCTTTGTAGACGTCAATATAGGCCTTGACCATAATTTGTTGCGTGAATCTCATTTCAACCGTCTGGCGGCATATTTCCCGGGAAATATTCTGGACGGCGTTGATTTTATCAGCCATTTCCTCAACGTTTGCCACGAGAAAGCCGTTGATTCCGTCTTGGATGATTTCGGGCATCGAACCTTTGTTGAAGGCGAGGACGGGAGTGCCGCAAGCCATCGCTTCGACGACGCTGAGGCCGAACGGTTCGCTGAAATAAATCGGGTGTAGCAAGGCATAGGCGTTGCCCAGCACTTTGTTTCTTTCATCAGGGCCTACCGAGCCGATATAGCAGACGTCATCGCCAAGCTGCGGTTCGACATATTTTTCATAATAGGGTCGGTCCTGGATGATGCCGGCGATGACCAGATGCTTTTTCGTCAGCTTGGCAACTTGGATCGCTTCGCGAGTTCCCTTGTCCGGGTGGATGCGACCGAAATAGACCAGGTAGTCGCCGCGGTCTTTGATCAAGCTGAATTTTTCGATATCGATGCCGTGGTAGACGGTGCGAATATAGTCTAACTCCGCGCTCCGGTCGGCGTCGCTGATCGAAACGTAGTGAGTTTTTTTGTTGTACTTTTTATAAACCGGCAGGATCTTCGCGGAAGAAAAGCCGTGGATGGTTGTGACTACGGGGGTCTTAATCAGTCCGCTATAGGTCAGCGGCAAAAAGTCATAGTTGTTGTGGATGAGGTCAAATTCTCCGGCCTGCTCCATCACTGCGGAAATGTGCATTGCTTCCCAAACCTTGGCATCCACTTCGCGGTCTTCTTCGTATGGCGCCGGGCATACGCTGCGCAATTTGGCGGCAGTCAGCGAATCGCCGGTGGCGTAAAGCGTGACGTCGATATTTTCTTTGACCAGACCTTCGGCCAACAGCGATACGACGCGTTCCCACGGGCCGTAATGCCTGGGCGGCGTCCGCCAGGCAATCGGGGAGATGATGGCAATTTTCACAGCAATGCGCCTCATTTCATTATAAGTCTATGAAAGACTTTCGCCGAACTTGGTCAGGAGGCCTTTATTTTGTTGCGGAAATAAACTGTCGTAGCCTTGGAAAACACGCAGGAAAAAGCGGCGATTCAGCGAAAGATAAACAAGTACAGTTTGATATCAATAACTAAGAAAGCTGTTTCTTTAAAATATTCCATTGCATACCGCCGGGCAGCTTCCGGCGTTATCGTGCTGGCGTTCGCCCCATTCATGTAACCGGGGAAGGCTTCGCGCACCAGG
>JBGSKE010000386.1:0-2214 GCA_041741355.1 Negativicutes bacterium
CCCTGGCCGGATTGCCGGGATTGGTATTGCCAGAGATTAAACAATGGTGTGAAAGCAATTGGTATCTGTTTGTGATCCAGCATCCCCGCCGGGATGACCTGCAAAAGCATCTGGCGTCACGCGGTGTGGAGACGGCACTGCACTACCCGCTACCGGTTCACCTGCAAAAAGCCTACGCGCATCTCGGTTATCACCAAGGCGATTTGCCGGTCAGTGAAACGGTGGCCAAACGCTGCCTGACCCTGCCGATGTTCCCGGAAATGACGGAGGAGCAAATCGACCAGGTTACTGAAGCAGTACGAGAGTTTTGCGTGAAATAAATTGGGGACAGTCCCCAATTAAGTGAGGCGAAATCGAGATGAAGAAAATACAGGCAGCCGTGATTGGCTGCGGCGGTTGGGGTCCCAATCTATTAAATGTCTTCTTTTCCAATACGGAAACCAAGCTGCGCTGGATGTGCGACCTCAGCGCACCCAGGCTTGAGTTTCTGAAACAGACCTTTCATGATGTGCAAACGACAACGGACTTTATGGATATCCTGAGCGACCCGAAAGTGGACCTGGTAGCCATAGCCACTCCGGTCGACAGTCATTATCCACTGGCCAAAGCGGCGCTCGAAGCCGGCAAGCATGTGCTGGTCGAAAAACCAATGACCGCCAGCGTTGAGCATGCCAAAGAGCTGATCGCTCTGGCAGCGCAAAAAAACTTACTGCTGGCGACGGATCATGTTCTGGTGTATACAAATGAAGCCCAGTACCTGCGCAATTTGATCCAGCGCGGCGAGCTGGGGGAACTGCTGTACTGGGACTCGGTACGGCTCAATCTCGGGGCGGTCAGGAGCGATTACAACGTATTGTGGGATCTGGCTGTGCATGATGTTTCGCTGTTCTATCATGTCATCGGTCGAATGCCCAAAGAAGTTCTGGCTGTCGGCACCAGCCACGTGCCGGGACATCCGGAAAGCATGGCGCAGTTGCACATGTTCTTTGAAAATTCCTTTGTCGCCAAAGTGAATGTGAACTGGCTGTCGCCGGTTAAAATGCGGCACGGCGTATTGGTTGGCACGCAAAAAAGTGCTTATTACAATGACCTGGAAGCTTCGGAGAAATTGCGTATTTATGACCGCTGCGTCACTTGCAGCGAAGAAGGCAAGATGGGCTATCATCTGGGTGATGTCCTGTCGCCGTTCATCCCGCCCGGCGATGCCTTGCGTAATGAAGTGAAACAGCTGGTGGAAGGGATTCGCACCGGCAAGGCGCCGGTAGCCGATGGTGACGCCGGACTGCAGGTGGTCAGGATTTTAGAAGCGGCCGAAAAATCATTGCGCAGCGGCTCGCAAAAAGTTCCCGTATAAGGAGCGGAGCATGGATTACAACAAACTGATTGAGGAACATACTCGAGCGATTGAAGCGATGCAGACGGAATGCATGGACGACATCAGCCGGTTTGCTGAAGCCTGCCGGACCGCAATCGCCTCCGGGCATACAATCTATCTGATGGGAAATGGCGGCAGCGCTTGCGATTGCCAGCACTTCGCGGCGGAACTCGTCGGTCGGTTCCAGAAAGAGCGGCAGGCAATGGCGGCGGTAGCACTTACAACCGATACTTCTATCTTGACGGCCCTGGCCAATGACTATGGTTTCGAGGTCGTGTACGCCCGCCAGGTGGAAGCGTTGGTTCGCCCCGGCGATCTGGTGGTCGGCATTTCCACTTCCGGCAATAGTACTAACATCATGAAAGCACTGGAAAAGGCTAATGAACGGGGCGCTGTCACGGTAGGCATGACCGGGCGCAGCGGCGGCAAGATGAAAGCGCTCTGCGACATCTGCATCTGTATCCCGTCGGATGTCACCGCCCGCATTCAGGAAGCGCATCTGCTGGTCGAACATCTTGTCTGCCAGAGGATTGAAGAGTGACGAAAGTCGTTTTTCTGGATCGGGATGGCGTGCTGAACGCCGACATTGGATACCTGTGGCGCAAAGAAGATTTTGTTTGGATGCCGGGAGCGCCGGCGACGATCCGGCTATTCAATCAACTTGGCTGGCGGGTGGTTGTGGTGACCAATCAGAGCGGCGTTGCCCGCGGCTACTACCAGGAAGCGGATGTTCAGTCGCTGCATGCCTGGATGAATGACGAACTGGCAAAACACGGCGCCCATATCGACAGCTTTTATTTCTGCCCCCACTATCCGCAAGGCGCACAGGTGAAGTATGC
>JBGSKE010000387.1:0-5010 GCA_041741355.1 Negativicutes bacterium
ATGATATAGAATAGTCCGCCGGCTACAACCGTCCAGAGTATCAGCATGACGATCCAGCGGACATAGGCAATCCCATAAATCGGCGCCCATGATGCCGGAGTTTTCTGCGCAACCAGGCTTTCCGGCAACCAGTTTTTCGACACTTTTTCAAAGGTCGTCTCAGCACTTAGTTTTTCGGCTTTCCACGCTTCCACTTCCGCCAACATGATATTGCGGTTTTGTTCCATATCATAATATATGGGGCGCTGCCAAACCCACGAATAGCCTGCATCTGTCGCCGCTATCAGCAGGCTTGACGATTGACGGGCCGAAAACGGCACATAAATGGCTTGAACTACAATTCCAATGATATAAATCAACACCAACAGCTTCGATTGTTTCAACCGCCTGCCGACTTCCTGCATGACGCCACCGCCCTTCTCATCTTGAGTCTATCACTCGCCGCATTTTTGTGTCCACAGATATATTGTAGCACCAAAACTAATAGCGCATACGAAAGCCGCCATCGCTAGCGGCTTTCGTATGCGCTATTCCTCTTCGTCTGCGGCAAGCTCGATCGTTTCCCCGTCGAGTTTGCCATCCCACGCTACCTCTCGCAGCGCGTTGCCGGTCGGCCAGATGTCGTCTTCTCCGTCCCGCCCCTCCTCCATCGCCAGGATCGCTGCGATCCGGTGGATGATGTCGTGTGCTTCTTCCACTCTTTTTTCAGTGACGTTCAGGTCCGGTGCGCCTTCGGTGGCGGCCACATCCTCCACCGCGCCGATCACCTGACCAATCTGATCGATGCGGCGCTGGGTCAGTTCGTCCTGCGATGCGACTTCCTCAAATGCGCCGAGCAGCACCCGGATTATTTTTGTGATATCAGTCAATAGCATGGTTCAACCCCTCTTTCATTTTGCATTTCTTGTTCTCCAGTCCCTACATTCATTGCAGCGCATCGCTTGGTCCTCCAGCCGCTGGCAAATCGCCACGGCGGTTTTTTCAAACGCGCCGAGGCGACTGTCCAATCGGGCCAGGAGCCAAACTGAAACTGCAATCGGGAACCCGACCTGCGAGATCAATCCGGCCCAGTCCATGACTAAGCCAATACGCCGGTATCCTGAATCAGGATCGTCGCTTCGCCGGCGGATACGAGATTGCCGCCGGTCGAGGTGAACAGGTTTTTCGCGACGATGAGCGCCATGGTGGCGAGCACTTCGGCTCTGGTGATCCCTTCCTTCGGGTTGGCCAACATAAGGTTCACTTCCTTGGCCGCTTCATTGCGAAATTGCATTTTCAGTGTTTTGGTCATCGGGTTTTCCTCCTTTCAACAAATTTTTTCTGAGTTACTCGTTGGACAGGTCGGCTTCGTCGGTACGGATGATCGCGACGAGCGCTGCGCCTTGCAGCGCGCCGATACTGGATCCAACTTCGAACAGGTCCTGATCGCTGGTAGACGGTTTCACATTGGAAAACCGCAGTGTTTTGTACTGAGCAGCGCCACTGGCGCTGGTACCGTTGGCGATCTTGATGCCGATGCGGGATTCCTGGGGCGTTTTCACAACTGCCATGAGGTTTCCTCCTTTCGGAACGCGCATGCGTTCCCTGTTGCTTTGTCACGAATCCCTCGCAACAAGCCTGGTATGAAAAACGGGATGCTTCCCGGATTTCCCAAAATAAATGGGACACGCGTTTGCGTGTCCCCGTGCACTGGGGATGGCACTTTTATATGGCAACTGCAGGGTAATTAGTCCTGCAGATAAGCCCGCTGTTTCTTGCTCCATCCCCATAAAGCTTATTCACTTTTCATGTCTTTATTATACACCCAGTTAACCGTGCGTGAACGCCCCGGGCAATAAATTTTTCACTTTTTTTGCGTACTCTTCCACTGCCACGGCAATCGCCGCTCCCATCCGCCATTGCTCCAGCGAATCGGTCATCATCTCGCGGTCGAGCCGGTTGGAAATAAAGCCGCATTCCAGCAGCGCCGCCGGGGCCAGGGTTTCGCGCAGCACCTGAAAGTTGGCTGTCTTCACGCCGCGGTCCTCAGTCAGCATGGCATCGGTCATGCAAAACTGCAGACAACGCGCCCATATTTCGCCCAGACGACTGCCGGGGTAATAATAGGTTTCGGTGCCCTCCGCCTCCTCCCGCACACTACTGTTGCAGTGAATGCTGAGGAACAGATCGGCGTTGTAGTCATTGGAACACTCGGCGCGAAACGCCAGCTCATCGTTTTCAATCCGCTTGCCGCGAGTGATGGTGGATAGGTGGCCGTAATATTTCAGCTCGCGCTGGGCAAAGCGGGCTACGTACCAGTTAATATCGGCTTCGATCACTCCGCCGGCGCAGGCGCCTGGTTCAAACGGGCCGGAATGGCCCGGGTCTAGACAAATTCGCATGATTAAACCTCCTGTTTGTTCGTTTATTTTTTCCATCCGGCCGCCAGCGCTTTTAGCACTTCCGCCATGCCGGACAGCTCCAATGCTTTTTCATTTTCACGGTTCTGTTGTTTCTGGTTGCGCATCGATTCATAGATTCGTAAAAAATGCGCCCGGTCGGTTTCCGGATTCTCTCCCATGCACAACTGCCGCCAGCCAATCGACTGGGCTGACTTGCGCACAAGTTCGCAGCTATAGACGGGGGCGCGGTACGGTCCCACGCTTTGGATCAGTTGGCTGACTTCGCCCCAAGCCTGGGCCGCAGTCGGTAGTTTTTCCGCCTGGGGGTCTAGTTCGTCGGCAGCTTCCACGATCGACACAATCGTCGGGAAAAATTGCGAGGTCCGACATACCCTGACCAGCGCCGCCTTGGCAAGCGCAAACGGAATGTCTTTTAGCATCAAATACCAGGCTTTTACTACCGGATCAGGATCTTTTTCTTGGGCGGACGGGTAGGCCGCCGTGGCCAGCATCACCAGCGACACCACTTCACTCCGGCTCATCGTTCTCACCTGCTTTGGCTAGTTCCACCAGCCGGTTCATCGCATAGGAATGGTACAGCGGCGCAGGCGTCGGTTCATCTTCCCAGCGTCTGCCGTTTAACCAGGTAGCCGCGAGAGGAATATACCGGCCGTGATCTTTGGTCCATTGCGCCGAAGCAATCGCTCTTTGCAGCCCATCGGTAATCTCGGCATACGTCTCGCTATCAGGGTTGAGTTTCCGCCACACTTTCTGTGCATCCTGTTTGGCCGATTTTTTCGGATACTGTTGCCAAAACAAATCAAACCGCGTAGCGGTGTTCGGATTGGATTGGGATTCGGATTCCGATTCGGATTGGATTGGATTGGATTACGGGAACATCCGCTATCCATCGCCGGCAATTGATTTCCGTCGTCGCCTGGCGGCGCCGGGTATTTGCTCCGCTGGGCGCGAATCTGCTGATGCGAATGCCAATTCTTGATTTGCAGAAACTCGTGCCCATTTTGATAAAGAAAGATAAAATCGCCGCTGACTAGCTCCGTCAGCGCCTGTTGGATGTCCGTTTCGTGCAGGGCGGCGATTTTTAGCGGAAAGCAACGTGCTAAAAGCACCGCCGGCCTGCCGTCCATCCGTCCATAGTCGTCGCAGTTGACGATCAGCCGATAAAAAAAACATTCAGCTAGTAGAGATAACCTATCGACGGTTTCCGAAGTGGTGATTGATTCTTTGAGAATTCGATTGGGCATTGAAAAGCCTCCTTTTGCCAGTCGTGTTACCACACTAAAGTGTGAGTGTTTTAGCTAAAAAACAAGCAGTCTATGCTGGCGCCGTAAAACCGTGACATTCGAGCGGCCAGTACAAGACCGGGGTATCGCTTTTTATTTTCGAGCATGGTCCAATACGTTAAAGATATTGAAAAGATGTCAGCCGCTTGCTGTTTTGTCAAATTAAACAATTTGCGATAATAGCCCAACACATTTTCACCTCCTTTCGAAAATTCAAATAACAACCAAAGTATACGCCAATTTGACCTGGAATACAACACAATTCCAAGGCATATCAAATTAATTTTACACATTTACTCATTGCATTTTGTGCGTGTTTTTGGTAGAGTAATGCTACGCATAAATAATAACTAGCGAAAACCAAAAGGAGGACGGACAATGTCACTGGGAACACGATTGCATAGCCTGAGAAAAGAACGTGGATATTCGCGCGAGAATGCCGCCGCCATGTTGGACGTCAGTTTTTCCGCCCTTGAAAAGTGGGAGACTGACAAGAGGCGCCCCACCCTGCTCAAAGCGAAACAGCTGGCCGATTTCTACGGAATGACGGTATCGGAATTGGTCGGCGACACATTGACCTTTAAAGAAGAAAAAAAACAAAAGACCAATTTGGCCCAGAAATATGGTCGGATTCTCGCCGCCCTGGAAAAAATGGACGAAACGATGGTCCGCGAGTTGACCGAGCGAATCGAAGCGATGGTTCCCCTGTTCCCCGCCAAAAAGCCATAAGAAAAGAGCAGGCGACCCTGCTCTTTTCTTATTTGCGCACTGATTGCTTATTGAACCGGGTTATTCACGCGCCCCATGAACAGAATCGAACCGGTTTCGTTATGCCGGATCATAAACAGGAACGGTTGGTCGGCCTTGAACACCGGCTTGTGCAGCACCGCTTTCACGCCCATGGTGACGGCGGTCGCCGCCGCAGCTTCGCTGCCTTCTTCGTTCACTTCGATGATCGCTTTGTGGATCACTTTGGTAATATACAGGTCTTTCTGACCGGAGATGCCGGAGAAATCGGCCGGCGGCAGGGCAAACGCATCGACCATGCCCATGCCGGACAACAGGTCTTGCAGTTCGTACTTGGTTTCAAATTTGAATTTCGGCAGATAGATATCGACTTCGCGCTCACTGACCTGACCAGTCCATTCGGCCAGACGCGCCGCGTCCAGTTTGGCGTCCAGATCGGCCATATTGGTCTTGGGCAGTAGCAGGACCATCGACAGGTCTTTGCCGACGTAGGGCAATTCCAACACTTTTACATCATCATTTTCGCTAAACAGGAAATTGCCGTTTTGCCGCATCATCGGTACTACAACTGTTTTGTC
>JBGSKE010000388.1:0-5469 GCA_041741355.1 Negativicutes bacterium
AACATGCGGTAATCAGATACAAATCGGAAGACTTCCGGCGAAAGGGTCAGGATCATCGCGCCAATCAAGGGTCCGCTGACTGTACCCAGCCCGCCCAGTACCGCCATCGAAAGTACGCCGACGGAAACCGGAAACGAAAAATCAGTCGAAGAAATGAAGCCCATAAAGTGGGCGTATACGCTGCCGGTCATGCCGGCGATAAAGGTACCGATGCCAAAGGCGAACACTTTGTAGTGATCCGGGTTGATCCCCAGTGAAGCGGCCGCCTCTTCCTCGTTGCGCACGCCGCCAAGCGCCAGGCCCAGCCAGGATGTCGGCAGATGCCGCATGAACAGATAGACCAAAATGTTCAGGATGACCAGCAAGATCAATATCTCCGTATTGCCGAACCGCAGGCCGAAAATTTCCGGCTTGGGTACCGCTAGTCCCAACGAAGCGCCGAACAGTTCCACGTATTGAAAAATCGCCACCACGACAAAATTGATGCCGATCGTGGTAACCGCCAAAAAATCTTCGCGCACCCGCACGCTGAACAATCCCAGCAAAACGCCGACCAAAGCCGCCACCAACCCGGCAGCCGGCAGCGCCAGCAAAAACGGCCAACCGGCCTTGGTCGTCAGCAATGCCGAGGTATAAGCGCCGATTCCGTAGAAGGCCGCATGGCCGAGCGTCGGTTGTCCGGCAAACCCGGTGATGATGTTCAGACTCATGGCCAGCAGCATCGCCAGCCCGATATTGATCGCAATGACCTGTTCGTACATAGGAGCCCCCTTATGACGTACGGCGTCGGCCCAGTAGTCCCTGCGGCCGCCAGAGCAAAATCAGAATCAACACGACAAAGGCGATCGCGTCGCGGGGCAGAAAAAAGCCGATATAGCCACCGATTAACGTTTCCGCCATGCCGATAACCAGCGCTGCCAGCACGGTTCCCAGCGGATTGCCCAGTCCGCCCAGCACGATCACGGCCAGCATTTTGTAGGCCGGGACATCACCCATCGTCGGATAGACCGAGTTATAAAGAATGCCGACCAAAATTCCCGCCACAGCGGCAAAGCCATAGCCGAGAATAAAATTGAAGGCAACCACCCGGTTGGTATTGATCCCCATCGCCTTGGCGGTTTCCAGATCCTGGGCCGTGGCCCGCCAGGCCAAGCCGATCGGCGAGCGGTTTAGTAACAGCCACAGGATCAACAATAAAACAGCAGTAGCAGCCAGAATCAAAAACCAGGTCCCGTATAAAGTAAGTTGCAAGGAAGGGAACTGAATGGAGGGCAACAACGTGCCAAAATTCAGTTCTCTGGCCTGCGGCCCCCCCACCAGCCGCAAAAAATCCTGCAGGAAAATAAACAGGCCAATTCCGGCAATCAACGAAACATTGGGCGACTTATTCATCAAGGGTGCATAGAGAAATTTTTGCACCAAAAAACCGAAGGCGGCCGTCAGGACAACGCCCGCCACCAATGCAACCAATGGACTGCCTGTCTGCAACAGGAAGAAAAACGCCACGTAAGCGCCGATCGCATAAGCGCCGGCGTTGGAAATATCGAGAATCCGCATGATTCCATACACCAGCGTCGCACCCATCGCCGTCAGCGCATAAACGCTGCCGACCACAATTCCGTTGATGATCTGCTGAACTAACATGATCTCCCTCCTGTCGCCTGGGCAAAAAGAATACGGAAGGACCGGTTGCGCCAAACGCACCCGGCGCCTTCCGCGCATGAAACGGGGTTCTATTTGTCAGGAGGCGTAATGATATCAGCGTCAGTGATTTCCCCATAATAGGTGAATGCGCCGTTTTTAACAACCTGGACCTGGACGTTCTTGGTTACTTCGCCCAGTTTGTTGTAGCCTTTAATCAAGCCGGTCGCCGCTTCAAAATCTTTGATCTTGTAAATTCCATCTTTGATTTTATCCGGTTCGGCGCCGTTTTTACGCATCGATTCGGCCAGCACCATGAAGCAGTCATAAGTGGATGCCGCAACCATATCCGGCGCATGTTTGGCCATCGCGGTATAATCCTTGATGAATTCCTGGGTTGCTTTCAGCTTGGACTCGCGGTTCAGATTGGTGGTAATGATGATCCCGTCGGCCGTTGCCCCGGAAACCTTGAGGAACTCCATCGTCGAGTCGATGCCTTCGGTGCCGAGCATCTGGATGCCGAGATTCAGCTCTTTGGCTTGACGGGCGATCTGGGCGCCGGTTCCTGAATAGGTCGGCATATAAATCAAGTCCGGTTTCAGTTGTTTGATTTTTGTCAGTACCGGATTGAACTCTTTTTCCACCATCGTGAATTTATCACGCGAAACCACTTTACCGCCTTTGGACTCGAAATATGCGGCAAACGAGTTAGCCAAGGTCGTGCCGAAGTCATTGTCGACGTTCAGAATCGCCACGGTTTTCGCTTTCAGCATGTTCACGGCAACAAAAGCGCCGGCTTTGCCCTGGGCCGTACCGACGAACGATTGCCGGAACACATAGTCGCCGCCCTTAGTGATGTCCGGATGCAGGGCATAGGCCGCAATCATCGGGATTTTAGCGTTTTCGAAGATCGGCGCGGCAGCCCGGGTCGTATGGCTATAGGAGCCGGATACCGCAGCAACCACTCCGTCTTTGGTGGTCAGCTTTTGAGCAATACTAACCGCTTCCTGCGGTTTCAGGTTGTCGTCATAGGCAACCAGTTCCACTTGACGGCCATTGATGCCGCCAGTTTTGTTGATCTTTTCCACGGCAAGTTTTGCCGCTTTGGTGACGCTATCGCCATCCGCCGCCGCCGGGCCGGTCACCGGCGCAAAAAAACCAATCTTAATTGGGGCCTTATTCGCGGCAGCCGGTTTCTTGTCGCCACCGCCCCCGCCGCCACATCCGGCCAGCATTAGGCCCAGCGAGAGAACCAGAATCAGTAATGACAGGGAAAACCTTCTTTTCATAATACCCCTCCTAGAAATCATTCGGTAGCAAATCTGCGATACTTGAGAATATTCCGCTTCGGCGCGGCAAATCCTGCTGCTGGGAAAAATATTTGTTCAAGAAACACCGTTTTTTTCCTACACAACCTGGCTGATATGCAGGGCTTTGAACTTGCCGCTGGCTTTGGCCGCCTTGTTTAGCTGGATCAGGCAGCCTGGACAACCGGTCACGACAATATCCGCCCCGGTCGCCTCGATGTTTTGCCGCTTCTTGTCGATCACGCGGTCGGAAATCTCCGGGTAGTCGAGGAAAAACGATCCCGCGCCGCCGCAGCAGACATCAGCGTCTTTCATCTCGCAGAACTCGCCGGTCGCAGCCAGCAGCGCCCGCGGTTCTTTGGTGATCCCCTGCCCCCGCACCAGATGACAGGGGTCATGGTAGGTGATCTTGGCCTTGTTTTGCATCCGCGGCGCATAGCCGGCTTTACTCAGGTATTCCGTAAAATCCATTACTTTCGCACTGAACGCCGCTGCCCGTTCTTTCCACTCTTCGTCTTGTTCAAAATAGTGGGCCAAGTGTTTCAATGTGCCGCTGCAACTGGCGCAGTCGCTGACCACGATATCGACATCCTCGAACTGGCGGATATTCTCTTTGGCCAGCTTAAAAAAGTCCCCTTCCATTGCATGGGCCAGATGCGGCAAGCCGCAGCAGACGTTGTCTCGCGTCACCGGTTTGGTGATCCGGCCCAGCACTTCCAGCGACTGCGCCGCCGCCTCCGGAAACAGGATCTGCATGCCGCAGCCTTTGAAGTAAGCGACTTTGCTAGCGGAACTGACGCTGACGGTTTCCGGCGGTTTGCTCTGGCCGAGCGCTGCCGGTCCGGCAAACGCGGTCAGGAAATGGGTCCGTGTGTATTCGTCCGGCGCCGCGCCAAACGGCGCGAGGTTGTTCAGTCCCAGTTTTCGCATGACAGATAGACCGAATGCGCCGAGTTTCACCAGCAGCGGGCTGCCCATGAAGCCGCCGACAATTCGGTACTTCAGGCTGGCCCCGCCGGCATTGTCAGCCAGATATTGCCGGGCCAGGATCATTGCTTCGTCGGTTTTGACCTTAGCTGGACAGGTTTCGACGCAGCGCTGGCAAAGCAGGCAGAAATCCAGCGCCGCTTTGACGTCTTTCGTCGGTTCCAGGCCACCGACGGCCAGCGCCCGCAAGATCGAGTTCTTGCCTCTGGCGGCGGAGGATTCGATGTCTTTGCTGCCGAACAGCGGGCAGACGGTCAGACAGGTTCCGCAGCGGTCGCACTGCGAGACGAGTTTTTGGGCGGCGGTGAGTTTCTCAGCCGATTTCATTGGCATGCGGCGTTTCCTCCCCTACCATATCTTGCCTGGGTTCAGGATTCCTTTGGGGTCCATCGCCTGTTTGATCGATTTAAGCACATTGACGCCGGCTTCGCCGAGCGCGTCTTTGATGTAGGGTTTTTTGGTGATGCCAATGCCGTGTTCGCCGGACAGGGTGCCGCCGACAGCCAGCGCTACGGCGAAGATTTCGCCGACCACTTCGTGGGCCAGTTTCTCCTGGGCCGGGTCGCTGAGGTCGCAGAGTACCGAGGGGTGAAGGTTTCCGTCGCCGGCATGGCCGAACACGGCGATTTGCAGTCCGCTGCGGCGGGATAGTTCTTTCAGGCGGCGCACGGCTTCGGGGAAGGCGTCGCGCGGCACGGAGATGTCTTCGCCGAGCCGGTTGGGGGCTGTTGCGGCGACCGCCGAGCTGAGGCCGCGGCGAATCGCCCACAATTCTTCAGTTTCCGCTTTGGTCTGGGCAACGCGGAAGGAAATGGCGTTGTGGGCTTCGACGACGTTACCGATGGCGGTCGATTGTTTTTCCAGCGCCGCTTCGTCCGGTCCGTCGATTTCGATAATCAGGCAGGCTTTCACCGCCGGGTCCAGTTGCAGGTTGCGCTGCTTGGCTACGGCAGCCAAACTGACATCGTCGATCAGTTCGGCCGCCGAGGGAACGATATTCTGTTGCAACATGGCATGGACGGCATTGCAGCCGTCATCGAGCGATGGGAAGAACACCTGCATGACGCCCCGTTTTACCGGCAGCGGAATCAGTCGCAGGATCGCTTTGGTCACGATGGCCAGGGTTCCTTCCGAGCCGACGATGAGTTGGGTCAGGTTGTAGCCGGTGACATTCTTGATCGATTTGCCGCCTGTATTGAGGATGGTCCCGTCGGCCAGTACGACTTCCAGGCCCATCACATAATTTGAGGTTACACCATATTTTACCGCCCGCATGCCGCCGGCGTTCTCAGCGATGTTGCCGCCAATCAGCGAGTATTTCCAGCTGGCCGGGTCCGGCGGGTAAAACAGCCCTTGTTTGGCGCAGTGGTCGTACAGGTCCATCGTCCGCACACCGGCTTCGCAGGTGACCATCATGTTTTTTTCATCCAGTTCCAGGATGTCGGTCATCCGGTCGAGGGTCAGCACGATGCCGCCGCAGAGCGGGATGGTGCCGCCGGTGCGGCCGCTGGCGGCGCCGCGCGGCGTGACCGGG
>JBGSKE010000389.1:0-10910 GCA_041741355.1 Negativicutes bacterium
GCAACACCATATAGCTGATCCGAATCGAAGGCGGAATCACTTTGGAAAAGGAGCCCATGTAAATGACGGTTCCCTCGGTATCCAGCGCTTTCAATGCTGGCAGCGGCCGGCCGAAGTAGCGGAATTCGCTGTCATAGTCATCTTCGATGATCGTGGCGCCGGTTTCGCGGGCCCATTTCAGCAGCCGCATTCGCTCGCCGATCGGCATGATATAGCCGGTGGGAAACTGGTGGGACGGGGTGACATAAACCAGCCGCGCGCCACTGGCGGCCAGTTCGTCGGTATCGATGCCGCCTTGTCGGAGCCGGACGGGAATAATGCGAAAATCTCGGTCCTCCCAGATGCGTCGACCGATTTTAAAGCCCGGTTCTTCAAAGGCGATTCCGTTGTGGAAGGATTTCAGCATACTGGCCAGCATATTGAGCAAGCTTTGGACGCCGGGGCCGACGATGACCTGTTCGTGTCGGCAATTGACGCCGCGCGAGCGGACATACTCGGCGATCTGGCGGCGCAGTTCCAGCTCGCCTTGCAGGTCGCCATAGCGCATCAGGCGGTTTTGGTCGCTAAACGCCTTGTTGATATAGCGCTTCCACAGGGGAAAATCAAAGCCGTCCATGTCCATTTCACCGCTGGCCAGATCATAGCGGATCGGCGGCGGTGGGCTGGGCTGCGGCGATGTTGCGGCAGGCGATGCGGGGGCGGGCCAGGAACTTTCGCTGAAGCGGTTGACCTCGTAGCGCGTTCGGTTCCCGTTGTTCAGATAGCCTTCGCACAGGAGCTGCTGGTAGGCTTTTTCGACTGTGATTTTGCTAATGGATAAGCTGCGGGCTAGCCAGCGGATGGAGGGCAGTTTTTGTCCTTCCTTCAGCTGGCTTTGTTCTATTTCGCGGCGAAAATGCTGGTATAGCTGCAAATATAGCGGCTGTTTGCTGGCGGGGTCCAGCAGAATCAGGTTCGGCATGCTCATATAAATCTGTCCATCTTTTCATCTGTCCTTATTTAAAAATTAAGTTCTGTACATTTCAATAGTACCAGATTTATTTTATAATACAACCATGTCTTGCCAAGCAGTGACAAAAATATTAATCAGGTTGACAGGAGGCTTTTTTGAAATGAATGTACCAAAGGCTCTCACGATAGCGGGATCGGATACCAGCGGCGGCGCCGGCTTGCAGGCCGACCTCAAGACGTTTCAGGAGTATGGCGTATATGGAATGACGGCCATCACCGTGCTGGTTGCCCAAAACCCGGCCAATAACTGGGCGCATGATGTGTATCCGCTGCCGTTGGATGCGCTGGAAGCCCAGATCAATACGGTATTGGGCGGTATTGGCGTAGATGCCATGAAGACCGGCATGCTGGGGACGGTCGAGATTATCTCGCTGGTTGCCAGAAAACTGAAAGAATACCAAGTGAAAAATATCGTGATTGATCCGGTCATGATCTGTAAAGGCACTGATGAAGTGCTGCATCCGGAATCGGCGGTGGCGATCAGTGAGCAACTCGCTCCGCTGGCTACCGTGATTACGCCGAATGTGTTCGAGGCCAGCCAATTGAGCGGGATTCGCATCCAGTCGGTTGAGACGATGAAACAGGCAGCGATCAAGATTTTCGCGCTCGGTCCCAAGTATGTGCTGATCAAAGGCGGCGCCAAGCTGGGTACGGACAATGCGATTGACCTGCTATATGACGGCAAGGATTTTACCCTGTTTGAATCGCCAAAAATCAATACCGAGTATACGCATGGCGCGGGCTGCACCTATGCCGCGGCGATTACGGCCGGGTTGGCCCAGGGACTGACGGTGCCGGATGCTGTCGCCAAAGCGAAAAATTTTGTGACCCTGGCCATTCAGCATGGATTTCCGATTAACTCCTACGTGGGACCGACGTATCACGCCGCCCACCGTTTGGCGAAAGGATGATTGCTATGGAACAACAGAATTTTAGCCCAACCCGGCAACTCGTCAATGCAGCCTTGGGAATTGCACTCGTCTTTGCCTTTACGGCCTTCGTCAATGTGAGACTGCCGATTGCCGCCAATGGCGGACTGATTCATCTGGGCAACGTACCGCTGTTTATTATCGCCATTCTTTACGGCCGGCGATTGGGCGCCTTGGCGGGCGGCCTAGGCATGGCTTTGTTTGATGTAGTGGGCGGTTGGCTGTTGTGGGCGCCGTTTACATTGGTTATCGTCGGCCTGATGGGCTATAGCGTCGGCGCGATTTGCGAGAACCGCCGCAGCACGGCGGCCTATGCCGTGGCTTTAACAGTAGCGTGTCTGATCAAAGTCGTCGGCTATTATGGCGCGGAAGGGCTAATTTACGGCAACTGGCTGGCGCCGCTGACGTCGATCCCCGGCAACCTGGTCCAGATTGGCGTGGCGTCAGGGCTGGTGCTGCCTGTCGTCAGCAAGTTGCGCAAGCACGTGAAAGTGTTTTCTCTGGCGGAGAATCGCAAATAAAGCAGCCGCCGGATTGTTGCATCACGAAAGAGCGGAAGTTTAGTTCCAACGGAACAAAACTTCCGCTCTTTTGTGTATAAGAACTGTATTATCGTTCCAATGCAATTGCTTTGCATTAGATATAGATTGTAGTTAGGATGGGGGCGGCTGTTTTTGTTTATCCTTTAATTTGAGTAAAAAAAAGCGGGTGATGTGATGAATTTGCAGCCGAAGGCCATTGTAGGCGCAATTCTGTTCGGCATGTTGGCCACCTTGAGCATGTGGAATTTTTTGTTGTTTCACATTATAATCGAGATGCTTTTCTTGATTGTGATGGTGAGCATCTTTGCGGTCAGTTGGTATTCCAGCGAACAACACAATTGCAGTCCTTATTTGTATTTGGGCGGCGGCATTCTGACAGCGGTGCTGCTCGAGTTTTTTTACGCCGTTACTTACAAGGGACTGTCCATATTTCCGGTGTATGATCCGAATTTGAACAGCCAGTTCTGGATTGCGGCCCGCTATGTCGAAAGCGGGGCGCTTTTTATTTTTTCTATCACCGCGACGGGGAAATATGGTAAGTACACTATATTGACGGCTTCATTAACGATTGCCGTTGCGTTGATCGTATGGGTATACTCCGGTTTATTCCCGGATTGCTGGCGGGAGGGCATTGGCAATACACCATTCCAGATCGGTAGTGAAGTTGCGGTGGTAGTGCTGATGCTGTTGGCGGCTGGTTTGATTTGGCGTCGCAGAATAGAGTGGGAAGCGTGGACGGTCAACATTATGCTTGTCGCTGTTAGTGTCGGTGCGGCGGCCGATGTGGCGCTGAGTTTGGCTAACGATTTACAGGGGCCGGTTTCCGTGTTCGGCTATTTGTTAAAACTGCTGTTTCTGGTGTTGTTGCACTATGCGATAGCTGATATCGGGATTTCCAAACGTTGGGAAGAAGTGTTTCAATCGCTGCGACAAAGTGAGACCGACCTGCTGCGTAGCCAGGAAAAATTGCATACGGAGGAGAAGGCGCTCCGACGATTGAAAGAGCGGTTTGATTTGGCGACCGAGTCAACCGGTGTTGCCGTATGGGAGCGAGTGGTTGAGAATAACTCCATTCAAATCAGTCAGACAATGGCAATCATGGTTGGCTTGCAGTCATCCGTGAGCCAAATGGAATACAATTTGCTGCTGGAACTAATCCACCCTGACGATATTGGCGGATTGAAAGAATCGATAAAGGAGCATTTGGCGGAGAAGACTCCGTTCTATACGACCGATATCCGCTTTCGGCATCCGGAACGCGGCTATCTTTGGTTTTCCAGTCGCGGCAAGGTCGTGGAGAAGGATATGACTGGCAAACCAGTGCGTATTGTCGGCACCTTGATCGATGTGAACACGGAAAAGAAAAATGCCAAACAGATGAAACAAATTCAATTTGCGATCGATCAATCCCCGGACGCCGTTTGCTTTACGGACCAAGCAGGTAAAATCGTGTATATGAACCGACACCTGATGGACAATTATGGCTATACTTCGAATGATATCAACCATGTGACCATTTTCGAATTGATTCCGCCGGGAGTAACGGAAGCGGAATGGAGGCGGGTGTGGGCGCTGCTGAAAGAAAAGCAGCAGATGGTAAGCCAGGGCGTAATCAGGCACACCAACGGGACGCAATGCCCGGTCGAAATTTATCAATCCTTCATCGATATCGACGGCGAAGAATTGATTTGCGCCTTTGCTCACGATGTGACGGAACGCAACCAATTTCAGGAGAGTCTGAAAGCGGCGAAAAATCAGGCAGAAGCGGCAAATCAGAGTAAAGGTTATTTTTTGGCCAATATGAGCCATGAAATTCGGACGCCGATTAATGTGATAACCGGCATGAGCCATTTGGCTTTGGACACGGCGTTAAATCCCAAACAACGGGATTATATGAAGAAAATTCAACAGGCGGCAAGCGGATTGCTTGAGATTATCAACGACATTCTTGACTACTCCAAAATCGAAGCAGGAAAAATGGAAATTGAGGAGCTGCCGTTCGATCTGGAAGATGTCGTCAGCATTGTATCTGCAAGTATCAGTGCGCTGGCGGCCGAGAAGAAAATTGAGTTAATTCTGTATATCGATCCCGCCCTGCCGCAAAAAGTGGTCGGCGATGCGGGGCGAATTACGCAAATTTTGTATAATCTGGTCAATAATGCCTTGAAATTTACGGAACATGGCGAAATATTGGTTTCGGTCGAAGTTCTTGGTTGGCGGGACGAGGCTGTTGACATTGAATTCAGCGTGATGGATACCGGCGTGGGAATTACGCAGGATGTGCAGGCGAAAATATTTGATGCCTTTGTGCAGGCGGATGCTACAACTACGCGAAATTATGGCGGCACGGGACTGGGGTTGTCTATTTGCCGTCAGCTAACGGAGTTGATGGGGGGCGCAATCGACGTTTCCAGCCAGGCGGGGGTGGGGAGTACGTTTACGGTTCGTATTGCTTTCGCCACAGAGACGGGTTCGCTCCCCGGCCCACAATATAGGGAGATTTCCGGGGCTGTGCAGGGACTGTCGGTATTGGTTGTTGATGATAACGATGCAACCTGCCGCGTGCTGAATCAGATGTTGACCCAAATGGGCTTTGGCGTGCATATTGCCCTGTCCGGCGCTATGGCGCTGCTGCTGCTTGAAGAATTGAAGCGTGAAGGCAAGACTGTTGACGTGGCAATAGTGGATAAAGACATGCCGGACATGAATGGCCTGGAAACGATACGAATGATTCGGCATAACTTTGCGGCGGTTGCGCATGTATTGTTGATGGTGACGGTAACAGATACGGTGGAGTTTTTGAAACAAGCTGATTTCGTTCGCATTGAAGGCATGCTGACCAAACCGTTGTCGCCGTCCGCCTTGCTGGACGGAATCGTTGGCTGTTATGGAAAAATGGCTTCGGTTCGTGGAGGCAAAGATTTCGACGATGCAAAAATTTCGCCGCCGGATAGGATTGTCGGTGCTCGTATATTGTTGGTGGAGGATCATGAGATCAACCGGCAGGTGGCAGTAGAATTGCTGGAAAAAGCCGGTGCAAAGGTCGTCGTTGCGGAAAACGGGCAGCGGGCGCTGGAACTGTTGGAAAGCGGCCAAGAGGTTGATTTGGTGCTGATGGACATTCAGATGCCGGTCATGGACGGATTGACTGCCACCCGCAAAATACGAATGCTGGACCGGCCGGGCCTGATCAAGTTGCCGATATTGGCCATGACAGCCAATGCCATGACCGGTGACCGGGAAAAAAGCCATGAAGCTGGAATGGACGGGCATATTGCTAAGCCGATTGATCCGGTTCTGCTGTATGCGACGATTGAAAAATGGTTGCCTGCCCGCGAGCCGGATGCAAACGCGGTGGAGGTAAAAAACAAAGTGGGCTTTGATGAGTCCTGGGCAAAATGGGCGCCGATCGCGGGCGTCGATGTGGCGGCAGGTATCGACCGCCTCGGCGGGAATACGGCTTTGTATGCACAATTATTGCAGAAATTATGCGTGAATTATGCGGATACGAGCGATACGGTGAAAAAGCTGATCGAATCGGGAGAAATTGAAGAAGTCCGGCACATCGCCCATGCCGTCAAAGGAGTCGCCAGCAATCTTTCGGCGGCGGCGATGGCCGAGAGCGCCGCAAAGCTGGAACAAATTTTGCTGGAAAAACAGGCGGACAGCAGCGAAGAATTGCAAAATTTTTGCGAAATGTTGGATGTCTTGACGAATGCAATCTTTCTGTCTCTGGGTACGAGCGCCTCCGGTACACCGGAACCTGCGCCTGTAATTAAAGAAGAGAGTGCGGTGGAAGCGCCGGAAGAATTATTGGATGAATTGAAACGGGAATTGCAGCAACTGCGACCACGGCCTAGCAAAGAGCTGTTGGCGCAATTAAAAACATTTCATTGGCTGCCGCAGCAAAATGAGCAACTGGCAGCCATCTCGCGGCACGTGGAAACCTATCGATTTGAAGCGGCAGGGACTCTGTTGGAAACATTGCGATCCGCAACCGAAAAACAGCCGCAATAGGTGCTGGAAAGGAGCCCGTTGGCATGAACGACTCAAAAGGAAAAATTCTTGTCGTGGACGATGCGGAAATCAATCTGGATATTTTAGTTGCCTTGCTTTCTGCTGATTATGACGTCAGTGTGGCGATGAATGGCCCCGCCGCTTTGCAGGCTTGTGCGGCATTGAAGCCGGACCTGGTCTTGCTTGATGTTATGATGCCCGGCATGGACGGCTATGAAGTGTGCCGACGTCTGAAGGAGAATCAATTGACAAGCGATATTCCCGTTATTTTCATTACGACATTGTCGGATGTTGGCGACGAAAGCAAGGGGTTGGCGCTTGGCGCTGTCGACTATATCAGGAAGCCTTTCAAGCCGGCTTTGCTAAAGGCGAGAATCGGCAACCACCTTGCTCTGAAATATTATCAAAATAATCTTAATTCGGTTATTGCCGATAAAGTTCACGCGGTGCAAGGGCTGCGAGATGCGGCCATCAGAGGAATGGCCATTGTCGCCGAGTTTCGCGATCCCGAAACCGGTTTGCACATTCAGCGAACCCGCGAGTATGTGCGCTTTCTGGCTGACCGTTCGGTAGAAAACGGAACAATGGCCCGAACTGCAGCTGAATTGCTGACGCAGGTGGCGCCGCTGCACGATGTCGGTAAAGTCGGCATTTCAGACGCTATTTTGTTTAAACCAGGGAAATTGACCGACGAAGAATTCGCTGAAATGAAAAATCATGTGCGATATGGCGCTGATGCCATTCGCCGGATAGAAGAAGGACAAGAAGGTAGCGCATTGATGCGGGCGGCCGCAGAAGTTGTTGAGTTTCATCATGAAAAATGGGACGGGTCAGGCTACCTGAAAGGGTTGGCACGGCATAAAATCCCTATCGGTGCACGAATTATGATGGTCGCCGACGTATATGATGCGTTGGTCAATGTGCGACCTTACAAGCCTGCTTTTTCACATGAAACGGCGCTCAACATTATCACGACAAATTCCGGCGTCTATTTTGATCCTGAACTTGTCGGTATCTTTTTGCAGTATCACCGCGAATTTGAGCGAATTGCTCGGCAGTATGCGGGTTAATTGAACTTGGTTGTGAGGCGGCGGCGTGTTGACAACGCCGGCAAACCCGGGCAAAATGAGGAGGTAGGATACGCAAAGGGGGAGCGCCGGATGGATGATTCGACAAAGATGCTGCTGGATGCGTTGCCGATTATTGCCCGGATCACTGGCGGCTACGCGACCATGACCGACCGCCAGGGTGTGCGGATAAAAACGGTTGATTCCGAAGGGGCAGAAATTGCCGAATTGAAGGGTCTGGTTTTTGATTTGGCCAGGCAAGCCGCTGACAGCGGAACCTTGACGGCCGGCCCCTCGCAGATCGTCGATAGCGCCGAGGCGTGGAGTTTGCCGATCGGTAACTACGTTTTGTCGGCCAGCAACCTGGAACGGGTATTGCGGGACGATCAGTTGCAGGAATCGTTGAAACAGGCATTGCCGTTTATTGCCAGGGTGGCCGGCGGCGAAGCAGTGATTTTTGATGCGGAAGGCCAGCGATTGGCCAGTTATGATCCGACCGGCGAAGAAAACCGCTTCATCGGTAAAGTCAGCGTGGCGGCCAAGGAAGCGATGAATACGCAACGACCGGTTATCGGCCAGTCGATGTCCGATATCGGCGCGGTGGCGGTGCGGATTCCGATCACAAAACGTTTTGGGTTTGGCTTTAACAACCTGCACGGCGTTCAACGTCAGCAGAAACTGATTGAGGAGTTCAAGAAATTTCAGTACGCCCGCTACAGCTTTTCTGATATTGTCGGCAGCAGCGAAGCGATAAAAAAAGTCAGCAATATGGCTTCCTATGTTTCCAAGGGCGTTTCATCGGTGCTGATTACCGGCGAGACGGGGACCGGCAAGGAGCTGTTCGCCCAGTCGATCCACAATGCCAGCGACCGGGCCAGCAAGCCGTTTGTGGCGATCAACTGCGGCGCGATTCCTGCCACTATTATCGAGAGCTATTTGTTCGGCTATGACGAGGGCGCATTCACCGGCGCGAAAAAAAGCGGCAATCCCGGCGCGTTTGAACAAGCCGATGGCGGAACGATTTTTCTTGATGAGCTGGGGGAAACGGATTTTACCCTGCAAAGCAAGTTGCTGCGGGTGCTGCAGGAACGCGAAGTGACGCGTATCGGCGGGGCCAAGCCGATCCAGGTAAATGTCCGGGTGATTGCCTCGACCAATCGTGATTTGCTGGATATGGTCCGTACCGGCAAGTTTCGCGAGGATCTATTTTACCGGCTCAATGTCGTGCAGATCAAAGTGCCGCCATTACGCGACCGGCTCGATGATATCCCGGATTTTATCCGCGTTTTTGTCAATCGTTACAATAAGTTGCTGGGCAAATTTGTTATGGGTGTGTCCGGCGAGTGTCGAAAACGCTTTCAGCTTCATAATTGGCCAGGCAATGTGCGCGAGTTGCAAAACTGCATCGAGTATGCAATGAATGTGATCAGCATCAATGAAAATTGCATTGAAATCGAGCATTTGCCGCAATATCTACAAGCCGGGCATGGCGGGAACGGCTCGAAACATACCATATTGTCGCTGGCGGAAGCAGTTAGGGCGACTGAACGCGACTGCGTTTTGCGGGCGCTCAAAGCTAGCGGTGGAGCACGGCAGGAAACGGCGCGTTTGTTGGGCATCAGCACAACGACTTTGTGGCGAAAAATGGTGGAAATGGGTCTGGATTCGGGGGAAACAAAATAATTTTTTTCTTGCGAAGGGTGCTTATTGCAATTGTGAAATCTGCATTGCAATAATGAAATGCTTGATGGGGCTTGAATTCGCTGCACGCACGCGCAACGAGTCGTAAAACATTGCAAAAATGAAATGAAAAGGCCTTGCTGCTTTCACGGAAGCCCCTCTTGAGCTTTGCGAGAAACTGTTTTATAATGACAACAACAACGAAACGACCTCGCGTCGAAAATTGAAGCAACGCTTAAAGACAAAGGCGTCTGGGCTATGTGTAAAACATGTCCGGGCGTTATTTTTTTTCTAAATATTGATGGAACGGTTCGATTGGCACGCTATTTGCAATATTATTTAAATGAGTCAAAATGGACAAAGCAGTGCAAACAAAAAAAGTAGTTGTGGGGTGACAAAATGCAGTTCAATTACCACAGTCCCAAAAGCGAAACAGAATTGGCGGCTCTTTTGAACGGGATGGAAGACTACTGCCTTTTGGCGGGGGGAACCGACGTCATGGTCAAAATGAAGGAGAAACTGATTTCTCCGCGCAATTTGGTTGACGTCAGCGGGATTGAAAGTCTGAAGGGGATCCGGGAAACAGCCGATTCGCTTTGGCTTGGCCCGCTGGTCACGCATCGGGAATTGATGGATTCGGTCGTGATGAATAAAAAGACGGCGGCACTCTGCCTGGCTGCCTCGGAAGTCGGGTCGCCGCAAATCCGTAACGCGGGTACCGTGGGCGGCAATATCGGCAATGCTTCGCCGGCGGCCGATACCGTTCCGGCGTTGCTGGCTCTCGACGCAAAAGTGCAGCTGAATAGCGTGAATGGCATGGAAACGTTGCCGCTGGACCAAGTTTTTGTCGGTCCGGGCCGAACCTGCCTGAAACCGGGCCAATATATCGCCGGTATCAATGTTTCACCGGTTGTTACCGGAGAAGGTGCGGCATTCGCCAAATTTGGCAAACGCAAGGCGCTGGCCTGCTCCATTGTCAACGGAGCGATCTGGGTTCGCGTGCAGGGCGGCGTGATTACTGCAGCTCGTATTGCGTTGGGGTCGGTCGGTCCGACGCCGGTTCGCCTGTATGATACCGAAAAATGGTTGGTGGGACGCAAACCGGAGCCGGCAGTGTTTGCCGAAGCCGGGCTGCAGGCTGAACAAAGCGTCCGGCCGATTGATGACGTCCGTTGTACCGCCACGCACCGGGGAAAATTGGCGCGGGTGACTGTGCAACGTTGTCTGGAAGCGGCGACGAAGCAGGCTATGGAGGTGTGCGTTTGTGAGTAAACGATTGATAAAATTTGTATTGAATGGAAAACCGGTTGAGCTGGAAGTCGAGCCGGAATTGTTGTTTGTGGACTTGCTGCGGGAACGGTTGGGCCTGACTGGAACCAAGATCGGCTGTGGTGAAGGCGACTGCGGCGCTTGCACCATTTTGGTCGATGGCAAAAATATGAACTCTTGCCTGATGCTGGCGGTAAAAGCTGATGGGCACGCCATCGTGACGGTCGAAGGCCTGGGCGACTACGACAAATTGCACCCGCTACAAGAGGCGTTTATCGCCGAAGGCGCCGTGCAGTGCGGTTTTTGCACACCGGGAATGTTGCTTAGCGCCAAATCACTGCTGGATGTCAACCCGCATCCGAAGCGCGAAGAAATCGCCAAACATATTTCCGGCA
>JBGSKE010000390.1:0-1809 GCA_041741355.1 Negativicutes bacterium
GGATCGACGCTGATCAGTTTAGTGAACCTCCCCGGGCTAATGCAGGCTTGGCAGCGCAAGTTTTAGCTAGCGGCAAAGCAATGGTTGTCGACGATTACCGCAGCTGGCCAGGACGCTTGCCGGGAGAGCTGTTTGACCGCATCACCGCCATGGCTATTTTCCCGTTAAAAAACGCGCAGACTGAAGTGGTCGGGCTGTTGACCATCCTGCATTGGGACCCCGAAAAACGCATTCGCATGGATGACTTTTCCTGCCTTGAAGAAGTCGCCAACATCGCCTCGCTGGCCCTCGACAATGCGACGCTTTATAACACAGCCAGACTGGAACTCGCCAGCCGAGCCGAAATCGAGCTAAAAATCCGCCAGGCCCTAGAAAAACTTGATGACACTTACGACACAACGCTGGAAGGCTGGGCTCGGGCGCTTGATCTGCGCGACTGCGAAACCGAAGGCCATAGTCGCCGGGTTGCTTCGATCGCAGTGGAAATGGCCAAGCTGATGAAAATTCCTGCCGAACAGCATATCCACATCTGGCGCGGCGCGTTGCTGCATGACATCGGCAAATTGAGCGTCCCAGATTCCATCCTGCTGAAACCGGGCCCGCTGACAGCGGAAGAATGGCAGATCATGCGCCTGCACCCCATCTACGGCTATGACTGGCTGCATCAGATCGAATACCTGCACCCTGCTCTGGCTATTCCCCGCAGTCACCATGAGCGTTGGGATGGTGAAGGCTATCCTGACAGGCTAAAAGGAGAAAATATCCCCATCGAAGCCCGACTGTTCGCTCCGATCGATGTCTGGGACGCCCTCTCGTCCAACCGCCCTTACCGCCGCAGTTGGCCGGACAATAAAATCAGAGAACATATCCGCTCCCTGGCCGGTTCGCATTTTGACCCAACTATCGTCGATGCATTCCTGGCTTTGCCGCCGGCAGCTTTTGCCATTCGCGCCAAAGCGCCGCAAAGTTTTGGCTACCCAATGCCAGCAGCCGAAAACAGAGAAAAGCGATGATGTCGGTTAAACCGACATCATCGTTTTTTTGTTATCTCGATTGAGTCCAGTTCTATTTAAACGGTCTTTGATAAAAGAACGGCAGATAATGCTGGAAGCCGATATCGCGGAAGTTGAGAATCGCCTCGGTGCCGCCGACAAATAACACCCCGCCCGGCCTGAGCGCTTCCAGGAAACGCCGGTACAGCATATCTTTGGCTTCTTCGGTAAAATAGATGACCACATTGCGGCAAGATATCAAGTCATAACCACTGTCGTATTTATCCAGCAGCAGGTTGTGATGTTTGAACGTGATCCCTTCCTTGACTTCCGGCAACACGGCGCAGCGATCAGCATCGACCTGACGGAAGTATTTTGTCATCCGGGCCGGCGAGACATTTTTTAGCTCATTCATCTGATAAATGCCTTCCTTAGCCTTGGCCAACATTTTTACATCCAGGTCGCTGGCCAAAATCTGGTGCTTGGTTCTTGGCGTCAGGTCCGACATCATGATCGACATCGAATAAGGCTCGGCGCCGGTAGAGCAGCCGGCGCTCCAAATTTTCAGCTTCGGACTCTGTTTCATCAAATCGGGAATCACTTTTTGCTCCAGTTCGACAAACTTCTCTGGCGTACGGAAAAACTCGGTTACGTTAATCGTCAGGTAATCGATGAAATAACGGAACAGCGCTTCATCCTTCTCGATCAAGTGGAGGAAGTCCATATACTTGGTAACATTGTGACGGGCCATCAGATTGGTGATCCGGCGCTGCATTTGGGCCGGTTTGTATTGATTGAGGTCGATTTGGGATTTGGT
>JBGSKE010000391.1:0-7208 GCA_041741355.1 Negativicutes bacterium
GACGCGCAAAATCCTCGGGCGATTCAGTGGGTTCACAGCCAATATCCTGGCGGCTTTACTCGGCACTGTCACGCCGTTTTGCTCCTGCTCGTCGATTCCTTTGTTCATCGGCTTTACTAACGCCGGACTGCCGATTGGGGTCACGTTCTCGTTTTTGATTTCTTCACCGCTTGTCGATCTGGCATCCGTCGTTTTGCTGGCCGGCATCTTCAACTGGAAAATTGCGATTGCCTATGTAATCGTTGGCTTGGTCCTGGCCGTCATTGGCGGCACCGTCATTAGCAAAGCCGGATTGGAGCAATATGTCGAACCCTTTGTGTTCAAAAACAAAATGGTCGAAATGGACGAAGAAGAATTGACGACCCAGGACCGATTGATGTTCGCCAAAGACCAGGTGCTGGAGATCATCAACAAAGTCTGGCTCTACATCTTGATCGGCGTGGGCATAGGCGCGGCGATCCACAACTGGATACCGGAGTCAATCATTTCTGCTGTACTGGGACAGGACAAATGGTATTCGGTGCTCGTTGCAACACTGGCGGGCGTGCCGATGTATGCCGACATCTTTGGCACCCTGCCAATCGCTGAAGCCTTGGTGGCAAAGGGAGTCGGCCTGGGCACAGCGCTGTCGTTCATGATGGGGGTTACTGCCCTCTCACTACCTTCGATGATTATGCTGAAAAAAGTAGTGAAGCCAAAACTACTTGGCGTCTTTATCGGCGTCGTTACCCTGGGGATTATCATCATCGGTTACACCTTTAACGCGTTTAGTTACCTGCTGCTGTAACCCATAGAACGTCAGGCGTTTCATCGTTTTCTTTGGTTATCTGCCTTTCTACCTGCGTACTGATCTACAGCGAACCTGCCGGCACGCCCATGGCCTTGTCCAGTTTGGCCCGGTAATTGTTGTAGTTGTACATTGCCTGCAGGTAATTGTTCTTGGCCGTAGTCAGCGCCACTTGCGCGTCCAGCACGTCCAGATTGGTTCCCACGCCGGCTTGGTAGCGGGTGACCTTGATCTTGTAGTCCTCTTCCGCCAGCCCCACTGCCGAACTGCTGGTAGCGATACTCTGTTCGGCTGATTTCAGGCTCAGATACGTCGACCGCACATCCAGCTGCACACTGTCCACCGTTTGCTTCAGCTGTTCCTGCGCTTTCTTGTAGCCTTCCACCGCCTGCTTCACTTTGCCGGCAGTCAGTCCGGAATCAAACAGGGTCCAGTTGGTAAGCAGATACACCGACCAGTTGTAGTTGTTACCGCCGGGAAATGTGCTGTTATACCAACCGGTATTATATACAGCCGATACTGTCGGCAGATAGCCGGATTTGGCGATGGTCACGCCTTCCTGGGCGCTCTTGGCGGCGTCGGTATACTGGCTGATCTCCGGTCTCTGCCGCAGCGCGGCATCGACGCAGGCAGCCAGTTCTTTTTCATATCTGGCATAGCCCATATCTCCCTTGACGTTCAGTTCGGTGGTCAGGGGGAAGCCAATGATGTTGTTCAGGTTGGCCATCGTCACATCATAGGTATTCTGCGCCTCGATCAGGCTTTGTTTTGCTTTGGCCAGTTCGACTTCGGACCTCAGTACATCAACCTTGGCAACGACACCGACCTCAAACTGCAATTTTACGTCCTGCAGGTAGCGGTCCAGTCGTTCGACCGACTCCTGGCTCAGTTTGACGTTGTCGCGCGCCGCCATGAACTTGAAGTAGGCGTCGGTGGCTTCATATTTCAGTTGTTGGCGGGCCTTGGCGATCCCCCACTGCTTGGAGTCCAAATCCAATTTGGCCTGGCTGACCTGGCTCTCAATCTTGTTGCCTGACCAGAGGGTCCAGTTGAGACTGGCGCTGTTGGTGTATTGTTCGGCGATATAATTGGGATCGCGGCCTGAAGCAATATTGCTCGCTTCGCCGGACCAGGTCCGGGCATCCTTATGACTGGCGCTGATTGTGAACCAACGATAGGAACGGGCCGAGGTCAGCGCGCCTTTGGCTGCTTCATACTCAAACACGGCAATCTTGCCGGTCGGGTTATTGGTCAGCGCCAGTCTGACCGCTTCGTCCAGTGTCAATTCCCTAGCTTGGGCAAAACCAACTGGCAGCATTTGAACCATTAACGCCAGCCAAACGAAGCCAAACAATGTTAGCCGGCGACTAACTTTCCCTAATTGCAGATACAAATTCATCATTTCCCCTCGTCTAATTTGCTTTTTCAGGATCACTCTTCAACCAATTGTTCTGGTGGGCGGCGATTCCTTTAAACCCATGCACAAATGCCTCCAACGGAGTTAGATTATATGTTCCGGTTGAAAAATCGGCCACATCCACTACCGCTCCCGTCCGAACATCATATACAATTTGTTGGTTTGTAATGTAATAGATTTTTTTATCTTGTCGAACCGTTACGCCTTCTACTCGCGGCACAATCAACCAACGGCAGTCTTGTGCGGCTGCCACCGGCAACAAGTCATCTGTATTTTTCTCAGCCAAAACCAAAAAATTTGGTAATGTTCGCTGCTGTTCATCCAACAGCGCTTCCCTCATATATACGTATTCGTCCATAAGCGACCGCGGCAATTTGTTTTGCAACGGACCGATGCAAACTTTCCCATAGTCTCCCTGTTCGCCTGCGTTCGGGCCAATCGGCGCTTCGCCCGCTGCCAATACGGCCCGTCGTTTGTTATACTGGTTTTTCATTGCCACATCCAGATAGCCGGCAATATTGTGCGGGTCTTCGAGTGTTTCCGGCAATTTGAATTTCAGCTCCTTGCCAAATTGTCGGTAACCGCCTACCAGTCCTTGCAGCGCAGTCACGACCGGATCACCGGCAATCACGACCCGCGTAAGATTTAACAGGGGAGCGAATTTGTCGGCGAATGCCGCATTGCCGACTGCCGGGGCGCCAAAAGAAATAACTTCGATTTGATTTGGCTTAATCTCGAGTTCGATCAGGTAAGCCCCCGCCAATGTCGCTGCTGCGCCGCCCAGACTATGACCAGTCAGAATCAGCTTCGCGCGGGGATTATTTTTCAGCAGTTCCGGCAAGTTTATCATGGGTCGCCCTGAACTGCGTGTAACAGCCGACGTTCCGGCCTGGATAAATTCTTGAAATCCTTGATGAACTTTTTCCGGGTTATTCGGACCGGTAAATCCCGCTTTACCGGTTTTGAGATCCATTTTTATATCCCGGGAGTTTTCCGTGCCCACAATCGCCACTACATACAGCGGATCGCCAAGTTCCGAATCCGGGGTTGCGACAAGGAAACGCGCCCCGGACCGGCCTGACGGCTGAACATAGTGGTCAACCTTCCAGCCTGCCTGCGCCAGATAATGCGAGGCAATATCGCCGATACGATTTTGATAGGCGGCAACACTGGCGCCGGCTGACAAGTGAATTTTATCGGCTTCGATGTATTCTTCCTGCGGACCGGCATTAACCACCGCTGTCAGGCAAAGCAGCGCACCTGTCAAAAAGCAACCCCATCCTCGTTTCATTTCGAACCTCCTTGTCAAATTTATTGTTCCGTTTTAGGCGACACTTTAAACCAGGCCGCATACATGACAGGCAACACGAGGAGCGTGAGAATTGTGGCGCCGGATAATCCCGCTGCAATCGCTACTGCCATCGGCCCCCAGAACAGACTGGAGACGAGCGGAATCATCGCCAGAATCGCCGCGGCGGCAGTCAACAGGATTGGCCGGAAGCGGGAAATCGTCGCATTGACGATCGCATCCCATGGATGTTCGCCATCCGCAAGATGATTTTCGATCTGGTCAATCAATATGACCGAGTTTCGCATGATAATCCCTGACAGCGCCAATATCCCCAGTTGGACTACAAAACCCATCGGCCTGCCTGTCGCCAACAGCCCGATACTTACGCCGATCAAGCCAAGCGGTGCGGTACAAAGCACCAGGATGGTTTTGGCTACGCTCTGCAATTGCATCATCAATAAGATAAGAATCAGAATCAACATGACCGGAACTGGCTGCATCAGCCAGGCAACGGCCTTGGCGCTCGATTCAGCCGTGCCGCCAAGAACGATATCATATCCGGGCGGCAAAGCCTCGCGCAAATCCCTGAGCGTCCCAAAAAAGGCCTTGGCTGCAGAGTCGGCCGCGACTCCTGAAATGGTATTCGCCTGAACCGTGATGGTTGGAACCAAGTTGCGCCGCCAGATGAGGCCATCCTCCATTTCGCTTTTGATCGTGGCGACTTGCTCCAACGGAATGTACTTGCCAGCCCCTATGTGAATATTTAGATCCTTGAGTCTGGACAAATCATCGCGCCACGCGGAATCCATGCGAAAATCAATGCCGACTGTTTTGTCCCGCTCACGAAATTCACCGACAGTTGTCCCTGATATAAACGACTGCAAATTTTGCGCCACCGCTTGATTATTCAAGCCCAACAGGCGGGTTTTATCGCGATCCATATTCAACCTGACCAGTTTTGATTTTTCATTCCAGTTCAGATTTACGCTGACCAAATCGGGATTAGTCGCCATGCGTTGCCGCACTTGCTCGGCAATTGTGCGCAGCTTGTCGTGATCCGGTCCACTGACTCGGATCATCACGCCATACGGCTCCGATGGTCCGCTTTTAATTATTTTCAAATTTCCTTGAACGTCAGGAAACTCTGTCGACAGTAATGCTTGAGCCTTAGTTACTATCGCCGCGCGCGCTTCCACGTTTTTTGCCGAAATCACCAACTGGCTGAAATTTGCCATTGGATCGGCGGGGTTTACGGTCAATACAAACCGTGGTGCGCCTTCTCCCACATAAAAAGACAGGCTGTCGACGTGGGGATCGCCCTCAAACTGCTTAGCAAACCATCTCACCTGCTCTTCCGATGCCTGCATGGAAGATCCTGCCGGCAAACGGAGTTCGACAATCACTTCCCGATGCGTAGACGCCGGAAAAAACTCTTCGCGCACCATGCCCATCAAGCCAATGGAGATGACAAAACAAATAGCCGTACCGATCAATACTGGCTTTCGGCGCCGCAGACTCCAATTTAGAATCCCTTTAAACTGGTTATAAAATCGCGTATCGTACATGTCGTGATGGCTTTTCGCCTCGTGCTGCAGCGGCCGAATCAGATGGTAGCCAAACAGCGGCGTTGCCACCGCGGCAACAACCCAGGAAAGAACGAGCGAAATTAAAATCACGTAGAACATGCTGCCGACATACTCAGCGGCCATGCCCGGCGCAAAGCCAACGGGAATAAATCCGGCGCAGGTAATCAACGTACCTGTCAGCATCGGAAACGCGGTTACGCTATACGCATGACAGGCTGCATCAAATCGGTTCCAGCCCTGTTCAAGCTTCACCGACATCATTTCAATCGCGATAATGGCATCGTCCACCAACAACCCAAGCGAAATGATCAGGGCGCCGAGCGAGATATTATGCAGGTCGATATTCATGATTTTCATCACCGCAAATACTGCGACAATAACCAATGGGATGCAAAAGGCGACGACCAGGCCGGAGCGAAAACCCAGACTGATAAAGCTAACCAGCAACACGATAGCGATTGCTTCTGCCAAAGATTTCGTAAATTCGCCAATCGAGCTTTCCACTACCTGGGGTTGGTTAAACACCGTTTGCAGTTCCATGCCCGCTGGCAAATTGCGCTGCCAACGGCTGACCTGCGCTCGCAAATTTTCGCCCAGGTCAAGAATGTTGCCGCCCCGTTCCATCGACACAGCAATGCCAATCGCCGGTTGGCCATTGAAGAAAAACTTTCCGTCCATCGGCTCAACAAAACTTCGCTCCACTTTTGCGATATCGCCCAGCCGAAAGGTCCTGCCACCAGCGCGGATCGGCAAGCTTTTCAAGTCTTCGATCCGTTCAAACATGCCGCTGACCCTGACATACACATTATCGGTCGAGGTTTCCAGCATGCCGGAAGGTGTCATGACATTGTTCGCCTGAATCGCCGACGTAATATCCGTCGGGCTTATACCCAGTTGCGCCAGTTTGACTGTTTCCATTTCGACAAAGATTTTTTCGGTTTGTTCACCAATCAGGTCAACTTTTTTTACATGGCGAATGCCAATCAGTGTCCGGCGGATCTGTTCGGCCTGCCCGCGCATTTCTTCATAGTTGTAGCCGTCACCGGTCAGGGCATACACATTGCCGAACACATCGTCGAATCGGTCATTAAAAAATGGCCCCACCACACCGGACGGCAGCGTCCCCTTGATGTCGTTCACCAGATTGCGCGCCTCCAGCCAAAGCGGCCGGACCTGAGCTTCCTTTACCGTATCCTCTTTGAGGTTTATATAGATCAGTGACTGTCCCGGCTTGGAGTAACTTTTCAAATGATCCAGATTCGGCAGATCCTGCAACTTTTTTTCAATTTTATCCGTAACTTGTTCTTCCACCTCGCGCGCCGATGCCCCCGGCCAGCTAACACTGACGACCATGGTGCGGATGGTGAAATCCGGGTCTTCCATACGCCCCAGCTTTTGGTAGGAAAATATACCTGCGATAAAAGTCAGGACAATTAAAAAATATACGAGTTCTTTATGGTTAAGCGACCATTCCGTCAGATTAAAGCCCTTCATTGCGACGCCTCGCCAGCCAGCCGGACTTTTTGCCCTTCACGCAGCTTTTGCACGCCGGCGGTCACAATCGTATCGCCTGGTTGCAGGCCGCTGGTCACCTGCACCGTATTCTTGCCAAAATTGCCTGTCTGAACTGGCCGCAATGTCACACTGTCATTAGTTACCAGCCAAACCGAAGGCTGACCATTGGATTGGTATAGCGCCGACAGAGGAATTTCGTAATGTGGCGCGCCGAGAGCTGTTTCGGTCGACTCCACCGCCGCCGTCATCCCTAGAATCATCCCTGCCGGCGGTTCGGAAATTGCGATGCGGGCCCGATAGGTTCGCGTAACCGTATCGGCAACAGGCGATATTTCGCGCACTGCCCCTTGTATTACGCTGTCCGGCATCGCCCACAGTTTTACTCGCATCGGCATCCCTGCGCGGAATTCGGCCAGGCGCCCTTCCGGTACACTGATTTCTACTTCACGCTCACCGGCTTGCACCAGCGTCACAACGGCCTGTCCCGCACTCACAACCTGGCCGGCTTCAACAGAGATCGCAGCAATGACACCCGCTTTATCTGCCTGCAAAACACTGTAATCCAGTTGATTGGCGCCTTGCGCATATTGTGCGGAAGCCTGCCGCGCCAGA
>JBGSKE010000392.1:0-3571 GCA_041741355.1 Negativicutes bacterium
TCCTCTGTCTGTTCGCAGATGAACTTATTGGCGAGCAACAAGTGGTTGTGAAATCGCTGCCGCCTTATATAAAAAGCATCCGACATGTAGAAGGACTGGCAGGATGCACGCTTCTGGGCGACGGCAGTATTAGCCTGATCCTGGATATTAACGGGCTGATGCAGCGTGACTATGGTTTGCTAGGAAAACCGCGACATTAAACTCAATATAAGGAGGAAGACAGATGAACTGGTTTCAAAACTTAAAAATCGCCAAGAAACTTATTATTGCGTTTCTCGGGGTGGCGGTAATTGCGGGTATCGTCGGTACAGTGGGTATCGTCGGCTTGTACAATCTGGCTCAGGAAGATACGGTCTTGTTTGAGTTTTATACAGTGCCGCTTGAGCAAATGGGTAAGATCACTGAGGCATATCAAAAAAGTCGCGTGTTTTTTCGCGAGGCTCTGCTAAATAAAGACGCGAAAATCCAGGAAGAGAATTTTAAAAAATTTGATGATCAAATCAAGATCATGAAAACGGAAAGTAGCAAAATCAGTAAGACAATGGTCAGCGACGAGGGTCGCAAACTGCAAAAAACATTGGAAACATCGACCGAGCAATATGCTGTTTATGCCAAGAACCTATTTGGCATGGTTCGGGCCAACCAAGTCGACCAAGTGAATCAAATGCTGCAAACCGAGGGCTACAAAATCGCCGAAATTATGGGGACTACTCTCGATACAATGGGCGAGTTGAAAGTCAGCCTGGCAAAACAGAAAGCAGCAGACAATAAACAAGCAGCGAACAAAGCCATCCTGATGATGACGGTGTTTGTTGTCATCGGTGTTTCCTTAGCCATGCTGCTTGGTGTTCTGATCGCACGGGCGATTTCGCGTCCCATCGGCAAGATTGTCGAGGTCGCCGGCAAGATTGCCAGTGGTGATTTAGATGTCAATGTGAACATTACGACCAAGGATGAAATCGGTGAATTGGCCGAGGCGTTCAATGTCATGGCGGAAAACATGAACCGAGCGTTGACCAATATCAACGAAGTTGCCGAGCAAGTGGCCGCAGGAACGCAGCAGATCGCCGCTTCCGGTGAAGCGTTATCGCAGGGTTCCACCGAGCAGGCCAGTGCGATCGAAGAAATTACCGCCTCGATGGAACAAGTGGCTGTCCAAACGAAGGCGAATGCGGTAAACGCCAATCAGGCAAACGAACTGGCAATCACCGCAAAAGACAATGCAATTCAAGGCAACCGTCAAATGCAGGAAATGGTTCAGGCGATGACCGAAATCAACGACGCTTCGACTAATATCTCGAAAATTATCAAAGTGATTGATGAAATAGCCTTCCAGACAAATATTCTCGCTCTCAATGCCGCAGTGGAAGCGGCCCGGGCCGGACAACACGGTAAAGGGTTCGCTGTAGTGGCGGAGGAAGTGCGGAATCTGGCTGCCCGCAGCGCCGACGCAGCCAAGGAAACTACCGCGATGATCGAAGGATCGATCAAAAAGGTGGGCGCCGGTACACAAATTGCCAACCAAACTGCGCAAGCGTTAAACGTTATCGTGGATGGAGTGGCCAAGGCGGCAATGCTGGTCGGTGACATCGCAACGGCATCCAATGAGCAGACTACGGCAATTACCCAAGTCAATCAAGCGATTGCCCAGGTGTCGCAGGTGGTGCTCACAAATTCGGCGACTGCGGAAGAGAGCGCCTCGGCCAGTGAAGAATTGGCCAGCCAGTCTGAGGTAATGCGAGGAACTGTCGGGAAATTTAAGTTAAAGAAAACACGGCGGGCGATCCAAGAGACGGAAGGTCTGAGCCCGGAGATTTTGCGGGCCATTGAAACCATGATGGCGCAAAAGAAACAAGGCTACAAACAAGAAAGCCGCGCCAGCAAACCCGAACCAAAGCAGGAACGGGGGAAAATCGTTTTGGACGATAGCGAGTTTGGCAAGTATTGATACAGGAAAGGAGTCAACAGCATGACTGCGGTTGTTGATAATGCAATGGAATTGGTAGAAGACACGCAGAAGGGCAAGTTTTTGACTTTTCCTTTGGGAGCGGAAATCTACGGTATCGAAATTAAATTTGTTACTGAAATCATCGGCATGCAATCGGTAACCGAAATACCGGACCTTCCTGAATACGTGAAAGGAATCATCAATCTGCGGGGAAAAATCATACCCGTCATCGATGTACGGCTACGGTTTAAAAAGCCGGCCATCGAGTGCAATGATCGGACCTGCATCGTGGTCGTCGATATCAAAGATGTTGCTGTAGGGCTGATTGTGGATACGGTGGCGGAAGTGTTGACAATTGGCGACCAAGATATCGTTTTGCCGCCGCAACTAAACAATAGCAGCTATCAACAACGCTTTACCAAGGCGATTGGTAAAGTGGGCGATAACGTGAAGTTGATTCTTGATATTGACCGGTTATTGAACGACGAAGAACTAAGCAGTTTAAAACAAACTGACTAACAGGGCTGATGGATAGTTGTTGAAGGACGGAAGGCTATGGAAGCGATAACCGACAAAGAGTTTAGCGAGCTTGTTCGTTTTATCAAGCAAAACTACGGGATTAATCTAACGCAAAAAAGAACCTTGGTATTGGGGCGTCTGCACCACTATATTTTGCAGAGCGGGTTCAACAATTTTTCCGACTATTTCCAGCATGTGTGGAATGACCATTCAGGTCAGGCTGGGGCGATTTTGCTGAACAAGCTGACTACCAACCATACCTATTTTTTGCGCGAACCGCAGCATTTTGATTTCTTGGAACGAGTGGCGTTGCCGTATCTTGCCAAAACCGAGGCCAAAAACAAGGATTTGCGAATATGGAGCGCCGGCTGCTCGAGCGGTGAAGAGCCATATACACTGGCTATGGTTATCGATTCCTACTTCGCGGCGGAAAAAATAGGTTGGAACACAAAAATCCTGGCAACCGACATTTCCACAGCCGTTTTGGAAAAAGCGCAGGGAGGCGTCTATCCGAGTAATCAGTTGGATGGGTTGCCGGACCTGTGGCGAAAAAGATATTTTCACAAACTGGACGCCGAGAAGGGCATTCTTCAGGATAAAATTCGCAATGAAGTCATTTTTCGCCGGCTTAATTTGATGAACGAGACTTTTCCGTTCAAGAAAAAATTCCATCTCATATTTTGCCGTAATGTGATGATATACTTCGACGCCGAGACTAAGCGCGACTTGATTAATCGATTTTATGACAACACGGAACCAGGCGGCTATTTGTTTATCGGCCATTCCGAATCGCTGAACCGCAACGAGAGTAACTATGAATTTGTAGCGCCGGCAATTTATCGAAGGGGATAGATTATGACAACTACTAAGAGAAGGATCAGAGTTTTGGTAGTAGATGATTCCATTGTCTTCCGGGAAATGTTGGCGCGAGAAATCGCTCGCGATCCCTTTCTTGAAGTTGTGGCGACGGCGCCTAACCCCTATGTGGCCAGAGACAAAATATTAGAGCTTGAACCGGATGTCATGACGCTGGATGTCGAAATGCCGCGCATGAGCGGGATTGAGTTCTTAAAAAAGCTGTTGCCCCAATATCCGATACCGGTG
>JBGSKE010000393.1:0-2167 GCA_041741355.1 Negativicutes bacterium
CCGGGACATGGCTTACAACGCCGAATCCGGCGGCTTTGACCGGCTGCCGTTCAGTCGATTTGACAATGAACTTGACGCGGTCAGCGAACACCCGGGCCGGCAACGGATGGAAAAAATGGTGGCCGGCCGCTATCTGGGCGAGCTGGCGCGTCGCATCCTGTGGGCGGGCCGCGGTGAGTGCGGCATGCAGTTTGTCGAGCGCTACCCGGTGTTTGCCCAGATTGACGGAATGACCAGCCAGGACCTGGCAGTTTTTGCCGGTGACGAATCCGAGGGGCTGGCGGCGATCGAAACTTGGCTGGCGCAGCACTGTTCGGACAGTGGCGCGAGCCTGGCTGAGCGCCATTTTATCAAGGCGGTGGCGGAGCTGGTCATCGAACGTTCAGCGACGCTCGTCGCCGCAAGTTATGCGGGATTCCTGCTGCGGCTGGACCCAGCGAAGCGTCACAACCACCTGATCGGCGTCAACGGCTCCCTGTACGAAAAGATGCCCGGTTTTGCCGGGACGATTAGCCGGGCGTTGGCCCAGCATGGCGGCTGGCCGGCTGAGCAGGTCGAATTTATGCTGGTCGACGAAGCGCCGCTGCGCGGGGCGGCGATCGCGGCGGCGATGGCCCGCACAGAGGGAGGGAATGGATAAATGGAACGTTGCGGCTGGTGCAAAGGCGATGCGCTGTATGAAGCTTATCACGATCAGGAATGGGGTCTGCCCGAACATGACGACAAGCGGTTGTTCGAGTTTTTGATCCTCGAAGGGGCGCAGGCGGGTCTCAGCTGGATTACGGTGCTGCGCAAGCGCGAGCATTACAGAAAGGTGATGGCCGACTTCGACCCGGACGTGCTGGCGACTTGGGGCGAGGCGGAGATCGCGGCCTGGCTGCAGGACCCGGGGATCATCCGCAACCGGCTGAAACTGCGCGGGACGCTGCAAAATGCCCGAGCCTTCCTGCGTGTGCGCGAAGAATTCGGCAGTTTTGACGCCTACCTGTGGCGGTTTGTCGACGGCAAGCCGATTCAGAATGCCTGGCAGACGCTGAAGGAAGTGCCGGCCGAGACGGTGGTGGCGCAGCAAATGAGCAAGGACCTGAAAAAACGCGGCTTTACCTTTGTCGGGCCGACGATCTGCTATGCGCTGATGCAGGCGGTCGGTATGGTCAACGACCACCTGACGAGCTGCTTCCGCCATCAGCAAGTGCAGCGGGGCCTTCGCTAACCGCGCAGGAAATTTGCGTCGGTCCGCGAATACTATCGGCAGGAACAAAATCGGTTTAGGGGAGGAATGAACAAATGATTGCCGGCTATCTGAAACAGTGGGACAAAGAAAAGCACCTGTATGCACCGACGATCCAAAAAGCGCTGGCCTGGCTGCAAAGCGCCGATCTGGCAAACCTGCCGACCGGCCGCCAAGTGATCGACGGCGACAATATGTACGCGCTGGTCAATGAATATACGACCGAGCCGAAACAAAAACGACGGGCCGAAGCCCATCGCAAATACGTCGACATCCAGTACATCGCCGCCGGTGCGGAAAAAATTGGCGTCGCGCCGCTACAGGACGGCTATGAAGTGGTGGAGGACAAGCTGGCGGAAAAAGACGTGATCTTTTACGCCGGATTGCAGGATGAAGTGGAACTGGGGCTGAAGGCAGGCATGTTCGCCGTGCTGTTCCCCTGGGAGGTCCACCGGCCCAACTGCGCGTATGACGAGCCGGCCCCGGTGCGCAAAGTGGTGATGAAAATCAGTGTGGACAGCTTGAAGGGCTAGGGAAACTAACAACAACCATAGCAAAAGAGGCCGTGAAAGTCACAGCCTCTTTTTTTGATCGTTCTCCGGCTCAGACTTCGATATCTACGTTGCCGGGGGTCAGCGGTTTGGCGGAGGCGGCAGGTCCCGTTCCGGCTCCGGCGGGGGCTCCTGCCGGGGCGCCGCCTTGCGCAGAGGGACCCTTTCCCGTCGGCGCTTGCTTTTGCGCGCCGGTTTTCGCCGACTCGGCCTGCTGCTGATTGAGCTGCTGAATCTGCGCATCAATCGTCTGGACCTGCGCCTGATAGGTCTGGATCGCTTTCTCTTTTTCCTCGGCCGATTTGGTTTTGTCCTGGTTTAGTTCATTGATTTTCGTCTGGATCTGCTCTTTCTGTTTTTCCAACGTCTTCAGCTCGCTCTGGCT